>CADBDO010000006.1 GCA_902793515.1 uncultured Erysipelotrichaceae bacterium
TTTCGACGACGAAAAGGAAATCGGAGGCCTTTTGGCTAAAGTGAGGGAAGAGTATCCGAAAGCGACGCATTACCCTTACGCCGCAAGACTCCTTCCTTTTGAGAGGTGCAGCGACGAAGGCGAGCCTGCTAGAAGCACAGGCCTCCCTCTTCTTGAAATCCTTCGAGGCAGGGAAGTGGACCATGTCCTTCTTGTCGTCGTCCGTTATTTCGGCGGAACCAAGCTCGGCTTAGGAAGGCTCACGAGAACATACCGTGACGTTGGCCTGAAAGCGGTGGAAGAGACCGATATGGCTGACCTCGTTGAAGGATATGAAGCAACCCTTTCCATGGGGTATAGCGACTATTCCTCCTTCGAAAAAGAATGCGAACGCTTAGGAGTCACGATTAGCGATGCCTCATTTTTAGAGAATGTTTCTCTAAAGGTCTCTGGCGATGCTAAGATAGTTAAGCCTCTAGTAGAGAAGCATGCTAACCACATCGAAATAGAAAACCAGAAAGAATCCTTAGTGAAAAGGAGAAGACAATTATGATCAGTCCAAATGAATACGCCGAAAGAAGGCAAAGAGCCGTCAACTTGATGGAATCCCCAAGCGTGATGATCCTTTATAGCGGAGTCGAGAAAGTCTCATCCGCCGATGAAGGATATCCATTTGAGGTCAACCGCAATTTCTATTACCTGACCGGCATTGATCAGCCTGATAGCGTCCTCCTTCTCCTTAACAGCGAAGGTGAGATGAAGGAATTCCTTTTCATCAGCCCATTCGACGAAAGAAAAGAGAAGTGGTACGGCAAGAGACTCAAGAGCGACGAGGCTAGCGCCATAAGCGGAATCAGCAACGTCATGACGAATATCTCTTTCCAAGCAAAACTTGATCTCATCCTTGGCGAAGACGCCTATGGCGAGATCAAACGCGTCTACCTCGACCTTGACCGCGAAATCAAGATCGCTGACGACACAGACACAAGAGAGATGAAGCGCATCATCGAGAACACCTATAGCGATGTCATCGTTAACGATGCCTTCCCTCTTATCACCACCCTACGTCTAAGAAAGAGCGCCCGTGAGATCGATGAGCTCAGAGAAGCCATCAGGGTCACCAAGCTTGGCATCTACGCCATCTGGGCGAATATGAAAGACGGCAAAAAGGAATACGAGCTCGCTGACGTCTTCCATCACACCATCAATGATGAAAGCGGATATCAAGGAACTTCGTTCAACACCATCATGGCCGCCGGCAGAAACGCCGCCATCCTCCATTACCCAAACCCACAAGGACAGGTGAAGGACGGAGACCTCTTGCTCTGTGACCTTGGCTCAAGACATAACTATTACTGCGCCGACGTCACTAGATGCGCCCCAGTAAACGGAAAGTTCAGCGACTACCAAAGACTCATCTACTCAATCGTCCTTGGCTGCAACAAGATGATCGCCTCAATCGCCAAGCCAGGTTTGACGATCGAAGAGCTCCAAAATCGCACCGTCGAATACCTTGCCAGCGAATGCCTTAGATACGGCATCATTGAGAAGAAGGAAGATATTTCCAAGTATTACTTCCACGGTGTCAGCCACCTCATCGGTTTGGACACTCACGACCCATACAAAACCCCTCTCTCAACTGAATCCAAGAAGATCCCTCTTGAGCCAGGCATGGTCATCAGCGACGAGCCAGGCTTATACATCGCCGAGAAGAACATCGGAGTCCGTATCGAGGATGACCTTCTCATCACCAAAAACGGCTGCGAGGTTCTCACCAAAGACATCGTCAAAGAGATTGACGAGATCGAAGAAAGACTTGCTTCGGTAAAAAGATAAAAAATAGTCAAAATCCACGGCAAAACCCCCGTGGATTTTTTCTTTTCGCTTCTTTCTATGAGCCTCTTCTACGCGCTCGCATAAAAGGCTATAATTTAAGCATGGAAAAATACATAATCGCGATCGACCAAGGCACGACCTCGACCCGTGCTATTCTCATCTCCAACAAAGGCGAAGAAGTTGAGATGGCCCAACGCCCTCTCAAATGCCTCTATCCTGAGCCAGGATGGGTTGAACAAGACCCTGACCAACTTTGGGTCAGCGTCGTCGACGTCATCAACGAGCTCATGATCAAGGCTAACATCACCTACGAACAGGTTGTCGGTTTCGGTATCGCCAATCAGCGTGAAACCACAATCGTTTGGGACAAGAAAACCGGTAAGGCCATCTATCCTGCTATCGTTTGGCAATCAAGGCAAACCCATGAAATCTGTGAACGTTACATGGACAAAGATGAACTCATCCGTTCCAAGACCGGTTTACGTATCAACCCGTACTTCAGCGCTTCGAAGATCCGCTTCATCTTAGAGGCCGTCCCGGGCGCCGAAGAAAAGATGAACAACGGCGAACTCATGTTCGGCACAGTCGATTCCTGGCTCGTCTACAAGATGACCAAAGGCAATCACTATACCGATGTCTCTAATGCTTCGAGAACTCTCCTCTTCAACATCTTCACGATGGATTGGGATGATGAGCTCTGCGAGATCTGGGGCATCAACAAGAACATGCTTCCAAAGGTCCTCGATAACTCTGCCGATTATGGAGAAGCGAGCTTCTTCCGCGGACATATCCATATCTTTGGTGTCGCCGGCGACCAGCAAGCCGCATTGTTTGGACAGTGCTGCTTCGACAAAGGCGATAGCAAGAACACCTATGGAACCGGTTGCTTCATGCTCATGAACATCGGCGAAACCCCAATCATTTCCAAAAACGGTCTTCTTACCACAGTCGGTTGGAGAATCGGTGGCAAGACCACGTACGCTCTTGAAGGTTCCGTCTTCATTGGCGGAGCGGCAGTGCAGTGGCTTCGCGATGAGATGGCTTGGTTCAAAGAATCCTGGATGTGCCAGGAATACGCCCAAAGAAAGCCTGATACCAATGGCGTTTATGTAGTTCCTGCTTTCGTGGGTCTTGGCACCCCATATTGGGATGATGAAGCCCGTGGCGCCATCTTAGGATTAACCCGTGGCGCAGATCGTCATAACATCACCAGAGCCACCCTCTACAGCATTGCCTATCAGTCTAGAGACGTCTTTGACACGATGGTCAGAGATTCAGGGCTCCCTCTTAAGACCCTTAGGGTCGACGGTGGAGCTTCCGACAACGCTCTCTTGATGCAATTCCAAAGCGACATCCTCCAATGTGAGGTCTCGCTTCCAAAATGCATCCAAACCACAGCCTTAGGCGCTGGCTACCTCGCTGGACTCGCCTGCGGTTTCTATAACGGCTACGAAGACATCCTTAACAGCCACAAAGAAGCCAAGCGCTATCGCCCAATGATGGAGAAAGAAGAAGCCGAGTCTTTATATGAAGGCTGGGTTGAAGCCGTCAAAGCGACCAGAGCCTACAAACCGAAACGTTAATTCCGATGCCCTATCTCTTTAGTCCGAAAACTAAGAACATCGTCATAGCCCATCCTTCAAGAAAGGATTTTTACCTACGCAAAAAGGTTGAGAACCCTTACTTAGATATTGAGGTCATGACCCTTCCTGAGATGAAGGCGCTTTTCGACTACAACTACGATGATAGGGCGCTCCGTTTCCTTTTAGGAAAAGACATTCCATATCTTGTTGCCAAAGATCTTCTTAAAGCCTTTGCCGCCCCTCATTTCGAAAACGGGGAAGAGGTGAAGAAGTACGCCGACCTTAGAGAAGAGCTCATCAAGGAGCATCTTCTTTTCAAAACAGCCTATCCAGAAAGAACCTTCATCGGTTCCCATATCCTCATCAGCGGTTATTATCGCGAGGCCTCAATCATCTCCGAATACCTTGGAAGCCTTTCAGGGAAGATGGAGATCGATTATGAGTTCGAGGGTTACAAAGACCCAAGCGAGAATGCCGTGAATAGGTTCATCGACCCATACGAGGAACTCCATTTTCTCTACAACAAGATCGCTTACGACATCGACGTCAATAAGACCCCGTTAAGCAACATCTATGTTTATGGCCTTACCGCGGATTACGTTCCGCTCATCAATGAGTTCAACAAGATGTATGGCATAACCATTGGCATCAAACCAGAGGAAAGACTCTATGACATGGTGGTCTATAAGGACTTCAGAGAAGCCTACCTTGATAAAGACTTAGAAGAAGCGATTACCCTCATAAGAGAAAAGTTCCCTGAGCTCAAGGATGTCGACACAATTGAGAGATTTGCCCGCGAATTTGCGGTGGTTTTTGAAAATTCCTCAGCAAAAACCGTCTCAATCTATGATGAAATCGCCAAAGAGAAAAAGCCTTATGAAGGCAAGTACAAGAACCTCATCCAAGTCCTTGATGAGCCTGTCTGCCCACTTGACGGACATCTCTACTGCGTGAACTTCGCGATGGGACAATACCCAACCGTGACCAATGAGTCTGGCTTCTTTAGCGACAAGGAAAAGAAGCTCATCGGCTTAGACACTTCCAAAGACCTTTCCCTTAGCGAAAGCGAAAGAGTGGACAAGCTTCTCCATAACACCAACCTCAAGCTAATCACTTTCTTTGAGCTTGGCTTCGAGGAGCACCATTTCCTTTCCGGCTTTGCTGAGAAGTACCAAATGAAGGTCGTCGATTCTCCTGTCGCAGAAGATGAGAATGGCCCTTACGAGTACGCCCACGATAAAGGCGGCTTCCTTTTCGCCGCTCTTGAAGACGAGTATCAAAACTATCTCCAAGACGACAAGAGGAGATCCGCTTATAAAGAGGCGGTGGACACTACTAACTACCGCACATACAAGCCTTCCTTCAAAGGCACCAAACCTCTTAGGGACAAAAAGAGGAAATACTCCGCCTCAAGCCTTAGCAATTACCGCTCATGCCCTTTCAGATATCTCATGAGCAATATCGTTTCCGCGGATGACTCCCCATCGAATTTCGCCTCAAGAATCGGAAACGTCTTCCATAAGACGCTTGAGATGTATCACAAGAAAAAAGACTTCGACTTTGATAAGGCCTATTCCGAGGCTATGGAGATTGAGCAGGGGTTACTCAAAGACCCAAGCGATATCGATGAGTCCAAAGTGCCTTTCACCCCAAAAGAGAAGGCCATCGTTGAGAATCTCCGCAAATACTGCAAAAAGTCTCTCGAGTTCCAAAAGAAATACGAAGCCAACCTCAAGGATCCAAACTTCATGGCCGAAGGCTGGTTCAATATCGATTTAGGCGGTCCAAAGGTCACAGGCAGATACGACAAAGTCGTCTCCTTTGGCAAAGAGGACAACAGACGCTGCTTCATCATTGACTACAAGACCGGTTCGACCTCTTTCGACGAAGCCCTCTTCAGGAATGAGCACGGCCTTTCTTTGCAGCTTCCTCTCTACGCCTTTGCGCTAGAGAACGACAAAGCCGCTTTCGATAACGCCAAAATTGGCGGTCTCTTCATCTCGCCAGTCCTTCCATATGACCTCAAAAACGACAAAGGCACGCCAATGGACGAAGCCGATCAAAAGGAACTTCGCCTAAAAGGCGTCTTCCTCAATGACCCTGAATTCTTAAGATCGGTTGAACCAGGGTTAGATGGCGCGAGCGAACTCTTCGATGGCTGCAAGCTCGATAAGAATGGCTCTTTAACCTCCCAAGCCGAATTCCCGAAATTCAAAAGCGATGAGGAATTCCATGAAATCGCTCTGAGAGCAAAACAGATTGTCCTTGAGTCAGACGACTCGATCATGAAGGGCAACTTTGAAATAAAACCAACCGTCATCAAAGGGAAAATAGACGCTTGCGAATATTGTCCTTTCCATGACGTCTGTTTTGTCGATAAAAAGAAAATCGTTCCAGAAATCCTCCGCAAATCCGATTCGGATTCAGATGAAGAAGGCACAGAATCTCTAGAAGGGAAGTCCTATGGCAGTTAAGTTTGATAAGCCACAATTAGAGGCCATCAACTCTAAGAAAGGCAACTTCTTAGTGAGCGCTGGCGCAGGAAGCGGCAAGACCGCCGTTTTGACTGAGCGCATCAAAGAGCTTATCTCCGATGGCAGCGCGACCCTCGACCAGCTTCTTGTTTTGACCTTCACGAACAAGGCCGCCGCCGAGATGAAGAGCAGGACCAGGAGCAAACTCCCTGAGCTTTCTAGCGAAGTCGAATGCGCGGATATCACAACGTATGACGCCTTCTTCCTCAAACTCGTTAAGAAATATGCGTTCAAGCTTGGCATCAACCCTGATGTCAAAGTTGCAGAAGAGGCGTTCATCCGCATCAAGAAAAGGGAATTCATCGACGAGGCTCTTTCCAAGAGATACGAAAAGATGGAGCCTGATTTCGCCGATATGGTCAAAGCCTTCACGCTTAAAGATGATGAATGCTTGGTTGGTTATATCGATGGGGTTCTCCGTTTAGCGGACCTCTCTCCAAACCCGAATGAGCTTTTCGAAGATCTCAAAGAAAGAATCTACGAACCGAAGTTCCTCGAGAAAGCGGAGCAAGAATACTACGAGAAGTGCAACAAAGACCTTCGCACCGCCTTCTACCTGTTAGAAGGGGACGATGATGTTTTGGCTTTGGACCACAAGTACGTTTCCTCATGGATCAACTTAGGCAGCTACCGCGAACTCTATAAGCGACTCCTTGCCGAAAAGGCCGCCAAAGAAAAGAAGGCCAAAGTCATCATTAACGGCGTCGAATATGAAACCGGCTTTGCTAGGCCAAGAAAACACGACTTCACCGATGAAGATAAACTCCATAGGGACATCGCCAAAGACGTATTCAAAGAAGTCATTGGCTCACTAGAGATCAACGGTGACCCAGACGAGCAAGAAAAGAGAATCCAGGAAACGAAAAAATACGCCAAAATCCTTGTTGAGATAGCGAAAGAAGTCTATGACGACATGCTTTCTTATAAGAAAGAGAAGAATTCCTATAGCTTCAATGACATCGCCTCTTTGGCAAGGACGCTTCTTGATGACGAAGAAATCCTTTCCGAGATCAAGAACAAGTACAAATACATCATGATCGATGAGTACCAAGACTCAAGCGACCTCCAAGAATTCTTCATCAGCAAAATCTCTGACAAGAATGTCTTCATGGTAGGGGACATCAAGCAATCCATCTATCGCTTTAGGTACGCCAACCCAGATATCTTCGCAGGCAAACTCGCTGACTACGAAAAGGATAACGGTGGCCACGCCATCTTCCTTCAGAAGAACTTCCGTTCACGCCTCGAGGTCATCAACGCCATCAACTCTCTCTTTGAGAGAATCATGAGCAAAGACATCGGCGAGGTCGATTATTCGAAAGGCCAGGCCCTAGAATTTGGCAACTCCTTCCTCTATGGAACCGCGCCTAGAAACGAATTCAAAGCGAAGTTCCTCACATACGAAGACACAAAAGAGCTCGAAAGAGCCGAATTCGAGGCAAGAGCGGTGGCGAACGATATCATCGACAAAGTCCAAAGCGGCTTCTTGATCGATTCCAAGAGCGGTGGACAAAGACCTTGTGAGTGGGGCGATTTCGCTATCCTCATGCCAACCAAAGGCCAGTTCAACGTCTACAAGAAAGTCTTCGGCGAGGCCAAGATCCCTCTTGTCGCCACGATCGGCAGCGAGCTAGGCGACGACAACCTCAACATGGTCTTCATGAGGCTCCTCAAGTTGCCTCTGGTTGTCGGCGTTGACGAAAAAGCCACTAAGCATTGTTACGCCTCCATCAAACGTAGCTACCTCTATGAGGAAGACGATGATCTTCTTTTCGACGAACTCCAAGATGGCTCATACATGAACGATTCGCTCATCAAAGAGATGGTTGCCGATAAAGAAAAGCTTCTCTCGATGGGCCTATACAAAGCCATCTCATACCTCATTGAGAAATATGGTTTCGTTGAGAAGCTTAAGAAGATCGGAAACGTCAAAGCCAACTTCAAAACCATCACTTCTTTCTTAACGGACGCCTTATATGCAGAGACAATGGGGCTTGATTACAAAGGCTATGTCGAGCACTTCGAAAAGATTAAGGAATATGGCATCAATTTGGAAATTAAAGCGGATTTTGCAGGGGATAATGTCGTAAAACTAATGACAATCCATGCTTCAAAAGGCCTTGAATTCCCAATCGTTTATTGCCCGAACATCGTCCGCAAAATGAATAACGATGACGCCAAAGGCTTCTATTCGGTTTCGAAAGATTTCGGCTTACTTATGCCTAAGACCAGAAGCGACGAATATTCTGGCAACTTCCTTTACTCGCTCTACAAAGACAAAGAGACCTCAAAGGGCATAAGCGAATACATGAGGCTCTTCTATGTCGAGCTTACCCGTGCCTCGAACCAAATCATCTTCGTTTCGCCTATAGACTCAGAAGACTCATACCAAACCATTGAGATCCCTGAACTCGACAGAAAGCTTCTCGTGAGGAGCAAGACCGACTCAAAAGGCTCAATCAAAAACGATGTGGTGGTGCCTCAGACCTTCGAACAGTTCCTTTGGTCTGCAGGCAAGTCTTTCCTGTCCTCGAACTTTGACTATCAAACCGCTCTCACTAGCGAGCCTGTCCCATATGCCAAATCAACTGAAGTTGAGTCGTTCAAGACCCCAACCATGAGAAGCATCGATTTCCCAGCTGAGATGCTTGAGGAAAAGAGGGCGTCCAAATCCTCCATCACCCCAATCAACGAAGCGGCCGCAGAGTATGGCACCCATCTTCACCGCCTCCTCGAACTCGTCTCCTTCAAAAACAAAGATGCCTCGTTCATCAAGAGTGAGACCGAAAGAACCAAGATCGAAAAGCTCTTTGGGCATTCCATCTTTGATGATTTGTCTGACTACCATGAGTTCCATGAGTATTCCTTTATCGACGATGAGAACGGTCTTACCGGTTCTATCGACCTTCTCCTTGTGAAAGAAGGGGAGAAAGCCATGATCATCGATTACAAAACGAAGTCGCTCGATGATGAAGCCTACGCCAAACAGTTAGGACTTTATAAGCAATACGTCGAGAGGGTTTTCAAGCTAAAAGCTGAAACCTATCTCCTTTCGATTTCGGAAAACGTACTAAAAGTAGTAGAATAACGTCATGCCAGAGAAAAAGATCACGAAAGAAAACTTTGCGATGCTCCTTGAGACGATCCACGCCCCAAAGAGTCTGAACTTTGATTTCCTCTATCAGGCCTTCCTTGACTCTTTAGAGTCAGACGAATCAATCAAAGAGGAATCTTCTTTCGTCAGCAAGATGAACCTCAACCCTCTCCAGGTTCTTCTTTATCTCGTCAACGAGCATTCCTTCTATCTCATCACCCACCCAGAGAAAAAGGAATCCGAGCTCATCCAAGATGAGAAGTATGAGCAGCTTCTTCTTTCCTTGACCCTCGACAAATATTACACGAACGAGCATTTGGCCTACCATAACCAAAACTTCTCGAACCGTTTCACCCCAACGATCTCAACCCTCACCCTCTATCTCAACTTCGTCCTTGGCATGCTTAGCCGCTACCCACAGGGTAATCCAAACGAGACCCTTGTCATCGACGTCATGAAGAAGGGGTTCTCGATGGCCCAGTGCATCGTCAATCTTCTTGAAAACGGCTACGAAACCGAAGCCTTTTCAACTTGGAGAACCCTTCACGAGAATGAGTGCATCCTCCAGGTTCTCGTCTCTTATGGCAAACCTGTCATGGACGCTTACGTGGCCCACATGAAATATGCGGTGGCCTTCCGTGGCGGCCTTTCCTCCAAAGAAGAGACCGATCAGGTCTTCGCCTCCATCAAAGAAGGCATGAAAGAGAACGACCTCAAGTCGAAAGACATGAAGCGTTTCATCGAATACGGTTGGCTTGCCGCCATCCCAGACGTGAAGATGGGAAGAATCCCTGATTTCAAATTCAATTTCCGCGACGGCGTCGAAAGATGCGCTAACTTACGCCAGTATTCTAAGGTCTATGAGATGTCGAGCGAGATCGCCCATTCCTCGCCTCTTCTCATCTATAGCCGCAAGACCTATTTCTACCTCGTCACCATCCTCAACCTCTACGAATCCTTCTTCAGGCTTGAGAAGATCTTCAAAACCCTCTATTTCGCGAACATCCCAGAGGAAGCGCAGAAACAATATCTCCAGATGCAGAGCCTCTATTACGGCGAGCTGCACTCCTGCTATAAATTCGAGAAAGCCCGTCTAGACGGAATGGTCAAGTCTGGCTCTGCTGAAAAAGACGAAAAGTAAAGAGGAAGTCCGTATTTCTTTATTGATAAAACAAAGAAATAGGCTCCTTTTTTTGTGGCTTTTTCCCTAATAGGGAAGTAAAGTATACTAGTTGAATATCCCTTTTTGAAATATGGTTGAAAAATATCTCAAATTAAACGAAAACCAGAAAACCATCTTCTGGCTTGCCGCCATCGGCGCTGTCGTCTTCATCGGACTTTGTCCGTTATTCTTCTTTTACGAGATCAAAGGCTACTCTTACCCAGTCGGTTGGGTCTTAGGAACCCTTGCTGAGATCCTTTCCTTCTGGACCATCATCAAGATGAGCGAAGCCGCCATACCGCAAGAAAAAGGCGCTGACCCAAAGGCGCTCAACATCGTCTTCTATATCGCCTTGAGATTCATTCTCTATATCGTTGTTCTTACTGTTGCCGCCATCTGCACCTTCACCACTTGGTTCGGCGCTTTCAGCTTATTCAACTTCTGGACGACCTTCGCTGGTTTACTTCCAGTCCAGATCTACCTTTTCGTAAGGCACTTAAAGAGAGGATAAAGCGGTGAATTTCCTAACCGTTTTCGATAGAGTCACTAGCGCAACATCCCATTCCTTTGAGGACAAAATGGAATCGATGTTCCATTGGGATGGTTGGGCCTCGATTGACGCCCCGCTCGTCAGCTCGCTTTTCGTTATGCTCCTTCTTGCCGTCATCGGCGTAGTGGTGGGCGTGAGAGCCAGGATCGCTCTTAAGAACAAAGAGTATCTCCAAAAACCGAAGGGCATCATGTTCTTCGCTGAGCTCTATTACAACATGTGCAACAACTTCGCCTCCACGAACATGGGCGAAACCCATTCCGAATGGGGCGGATATTTCTGGACCCTTTTCGCTTACCTTTTCATCGGATTCAACATCTCCCTCTTTGGGCTCCCAAGCCTTGTCGATTGGCTTGCTTGCCCGCTTTGTCTTGCAATCATCATGTTCGCGATCATCCAATTCCAGGGACTTAGATATTCGAAGCTTGGCTATTTCCACCGTTACGTGGAGCCGATCTTCATCTTCCTCCCTGTCAACCTCATCACCATGTGGGCGCCAATCGTCTCGACCACGATGCGTATGTTTGGTAACTGCCTCTCGGGAACCATTCTCGTCACGCTTCTGCAATGGGCTCTAAGCAACGCTTCAAGCGGAATCTTCGACCTCTTAGGCGTGGTCGGTACCATAGGTACCTCACCTTTCTGGAATGACCCAGGCTGGACGAGCATCTTCCTCGCCCCGTTCCCGGTTGGCATTCTCAATTCTTATTTCTCCTTATTCTCAGGGTTCATCCAAACCCTGGTCTTCACAACCCTTTCGGCCATTTGGATTTCGCAAGAAATGCCTCAACCGGACGAAGAAAAGAAGGAAGAAAAGCTTCCTGCCCCAGAGGTTAGGCCGCTTGTGATCGAAGGATAAGGTCAATAGTTCATACAAGGAGGAAAAAATATGAACGCTGGTTTATGTGCAATCGCTGCCGCCATCGCAGTCGGCATGGGCTGCCTCTCCGCTATCGGTGAAGGCTTGATCTGTTCCCATTCCATCGATGGTATGGTCAGAAACCCAGAAATGGCAGGCAAGCTCCGCACCAACATGATGGTCGCGGTCGCTCTTGACGAGTCAACCGCTATTTACGCGCTTGTCGTCTCTCTTCTCATCCTCTTCATGATGGGTCTTCCAGCTCTTAACCAAGGCATCTAAGATAAGGACCTTTAAGGATGAACGGATTAGGAATCACAGTATACGATTCTTCAGCCCCTTTCACCGTTGAGGACTTCTTGGACAAACTCTTTCCTAACTTTTGGAGTTTGCTCATCAACCTCATCGCGTTAATCGTCCTTTTCGTGTTCCTTTATCACATCGCCTACAAGCCGGTTAAGAAATACCTCGACGCCAGAAAGAACTACGTGGAAAAGAACATTCGTGACAGCGAATCCTCGAAAGCCATGTACGAAAAGAAAGTCGCTGAAAGCGAAACCATGATCTCCGAAGCCCGCAAAGAGGCAGGGGATATCATCGCCAAAGCCAAAAGCGACGCCGAAGTTAGCGCCGAGGGCATCATCAAAAACGCCAAAGAGCAAGCCGAGGCCCGCCAAAGAGCGGCCGATGAGGCGATCGCTCAGGCCGAAGAGAAATCACGTCGCGCCATCAGAGAAGAAATCGTCAATGTCGCCCTTGATGCCTCGAAAGCCGTCCTTGGCCGTGAAGTGAACAAAGAGGATAACGCCAAACTCGTCGACGAATTCGTCGAGAGCGTGGACGAATAAGGAGAATAAATGAGGGGAGCGGAAGCAAACGCATACGCCGCCGGCCTTTATGAGCTGGCACTCGAGGTGAAGAAGGTCCCTTCTTTCCAAAAGGAAATGAAGGAAGTCCTTAGCCTCTTCAGGGATAACCCTGAGCTTTTGGAAACCCTTTCCTCATATTCATTGCCTGAGGAATCGCTTAACACCCTCGTTGACAAGATCTTCGGGGGATTAACAAACAAAGAGATTCCAGCTTTCTTGAAGCTCTTGATGCTAAAGCATGAGATTCTCCATTTCGAGGAAATCGCCTCCTCGTTCAATGGGCTTTGCAATGACTTTAGCGGAGTCAAGGAAGGAATCGTCTATTCGGCGGAGAAACTCTCTGAAGCTGAAATCAAAAAGATCGAGAAATCCATCGGGGAGAGACTCTCCTCGAAGGTTGAGCTCGAAAACCACGTCGACCATCGTCTTATCGGCGGCGTGAAAGTGTATGTGGATGACAAAGTCTTTGACGGGACCATCCTTGGGAAGATCGAACGCTTACGCAGCTCGCTTCTCAAAAACTGACGGAGGAAAGATATGAAACTTAATCCAAGTGAGATAAGCGCTCTCATCAAGGAGCAGATCAAGGGATATGAGAACCTTGTCGAGAGCAGCGACGTAGGAACAGTCATCGCAGTAGGCGATGGCATCGCAACCATCTACGGACTTAGAAACGCCATGCTCGGTGAGCTTCTTCTTTTCCCTAACGACGTCTATGGCATGGTCATGAACCTCAACCTCGATGATGTCGGCGCCGTCCTTTTAGGAAGCGACAGACAAATCAAAGAAGGCGATACCGTCAAACGCACCCACAAAGTCGTTGAGGTCCCAGTAGGGGATGGGCTCCTTGGTCGAGTCGTCTCTCCTTTAGGCCTTCCTTTAGACGAAGTTGGACCAATATCCTATGCAAAAACGCGTCCAATTGAAAGAATCGCTCCTGGCGTCATGACCAGGAAATCCGTCAATACCCCTCTCGAAACCGGCATCAAAGCCATCGATTCCATGATTCCGATCGGCCGTGGTCAGCGTGAGCTCATCATCGGCGACCGTCAGACTGGCAAGACCTCCATTGCCATCGACACCATCGTGAATCAGAAAGGCAAGAACGTTAAGTGCGTCTATGTCGCGATCGGTCAGAAGAACTCAACCGTCGCCGGAATCGTCGCCAAACTCAAAGCCAGAGGCTGCTTCGACTACGTCACCGTCATCAATGCAAGCGCCTCCGAACCAGCCCCTCAGCAATACGTGGCCCCATTCGCAGGTATGGCTATGGCTGAGGAATGGATGGAAAACGGTGAGGACGTCCTCATTGTTTTCGATGATTTAAGTAAGCACGCCGTCGCATACCGCGCCCTCTCTCTTCTCTTAAGAAGAGCCCCAGGACGTGAAGCCTATCCAGGCGACATCTTCTATCTCCATAGCAGGCTCTTAGAGAGAGCTTGCAAACTCTCGAAGAATTATGGCGGTGGCTCCATCACCGCTCTCCCGATCGTTGAGACCCAGGCTGGCGATATCAGCGCCTACATCCCAACGAACATCATTTCCATCACCGATGGTCAGATCTTCTTAGTGAGCGACTTCTTCGCTTCCGGCCAGCGTCCTGCTGTCGATTCCGGTCTTTCCGTCAGCCGTGTTGGAAGTAGCGCTCAGATCAAAGCCATGAAGCAGGTTGCCTCATCCCTCAAGATCGAGCTTGCCAACTACCGTGAGAACCTCAGCTTCTCGCAGTTCGGAAGCGATCTCGACGCCGAGACCAAGCGCATCCTCACCCATGGTGCGGTCGTCACCGAAGCCCTCAAGCAAGTCAACTGGGCCCCAATGAACATGATCCGCGAGATCATCGAGCTCTTCGCGGTCAATAAGAAGTTCCTCGATGACCTCTCTCTCCCAGAGGTCAACCCATTCCTTTCCGAGATGTATCAGTACATTGAGGATTCCCATAGGGAAATCATCGACGAGCTTAACGAGAAGAAAGCCTTCACCGATGAGCTTAACGAGAAACTCGCTAACGCCATCAAGGAATACAAGAAAACCTACGAACTCAAAAAGGAAGCGACTAAGTAACAATGCCTGGCTCATTAAGCAAAACCAAACATAGGATCTTAGCCATCCAAGGGACGGAGAAGACGACCAAAGCGATGGAACTCATCGCCACGGTCAAAACCAAACGTCTTAGGGATGCCTTCGAGAAGAGCAACTTCTACATCGAAGAATACCAGAACCTCATGGGGATGCTTTTCAACCACGACAAAGAAACGATGTCTCACTATGGCTGCCTCAACAAAGGCGACCTCCCAACCCTTTATATCGTCATCTCTTCGAACATGGGTCTTTGCGGTGCGTATAACAGCAACCTTTTCAAGTACGCTGACTCGATAATCAAGCCAACTGACTACATCGTCCCGATTGGCGCAAAAGCCATCCATCACTACGAGAGAAATGAAAAATACCTCAATATTGTCAGGGATTTTATGGAAGCGGACCTCGATTTAGATATGGAGAAGCTCCGTTCCTTCTGCCTCAAACTCAAGGATGAGTTCAATAGTGAGAAGTACAAAAACATCTGCATCATCTTCACCCATTACATCAACTCGATAACCTTCACCCCATTAGCCTTCCAGTTCCTCCCGGTCCAAATCACCCCGAAGAAGTGGAAGAACGAATCCTATTGCCCTCCGATCTTCGACGAGGAGCCTAGGACCCTTATCCATTCGCTTATGCCTGATTACCTCACAAGCGTGCTCTACGGACGCTTACTTGAAAGTGAGCTAAGCGAGCAAGCCAGTAGAAGAACCGCGATGGATAACGCCAACGACAACGCGGATGAGTTACTTGAGAAGCTCAACATCGAATACAACAAAGCGAGACAAAACGCCATCACCCAGGAAATCACCGAGGTGGTGGGAGGGGCAAATGCCCACGAATAAAAAGGAGGAGAAGCCAGCATGAAAGAAAAAGAACTAATCGGCAAAGTCGTCCAAGCTGTCGGACCGGTCATTGACGTCCGTTTCCCAGACAAGCACCTTCCTGCCCTTTTGACGGCTCTCAAAATCAAACTCAAAGACGACAGCATCCTTACCTGTGAGGTCATGCAGCACATCGGTGACGACACCGTAAGAAGCGTCGCCATGGGTGCGACCGAAGGCGTCGAGCGTGGCATGGAAGCCATCGATACCGAAGCGCCTATCAGCGTCCCAGTCGGACCATGCACCTTAGGCCGTATGTTCAACGTCCTTGGCGAGCCAATCGACGATCTTGGCGGAGACTTCTCCAAAGAGGAGCACGATCCAATCCATCGTCCGGCCTCATCTTTCTCCGAACAAAAGGTCTCTAACGACATCCTTGAGACCGGCATCAAAGTCATCGACCTCCTTTGCCCATACGCCAAAGGCGGCAAGATCGGTCTTTTCGGCGGTGCGGGCGTTGGCAAAACCGTCCTCATCCAAGAGCTTATCAGCAACATCGCGAGCGAGCATAACGGCATCTCCGTCTTCGGAGGCGTCGGCGAAAGAAGCCGCGAAGGCAATGACTTATATTTCGAAATGAAGGAGAGCGGAGTCCTTAAGAACACCGCCCTTTGCTTCGGTCAGATGAACGAACCTCCGGGAGCCAGAATGCGTGTTGGCCTCAGCGCCCTCACGATGGCTGAGTACTTCCGCGACAAAGAACACAAAGACGTTCTTCTCTTCATCGACAACATCTTCCGTTTCACGCAAGCCGGCTCCGAGGTCAGCGCCCTTCTTGGCCGTATGCCAAGCGCCGTCGGATATCAGCCAACCTTAGCCACTGAGATGGGTCAGCTCCAAGAGAGAATCACCTCCACGAACGCTGGTTCAATCACCTCAGTCCAGGCTGTCTACGTCCCTGCTGACGACCTTACCGACCCAGCCCCAGCGACCACCTTCTCCCATCTTGATGCGAGAACCATTCTTGATAGAAACATCGCCGCTTTAGGCATCTACCCAGCCGTCGACCCACTCGAATCCTCTTCGAACATGCTTGACCCAGCCGTCGTTGGCAAAGAGCATTACGAAGTCGCCCGCGGCGTCCAGAAGCTCCTTCAGCGTTACAAAGAGCTCCAAGACATCATCGCCATTCTTGGTATCGATGAGCTTGGTGATGAGGATAAAGCCGTCGTCGCAAGAGCTAGACGCGTCCGTAACTTCCTCTCCCAGCCATTCCACGTTGCCGCGAACTTCACCGGCTTCGAAGGCAGATACTGCACAATCCAAGAGACCATCCACTCATTCAAAGAGATCCTTTCTGGCAAATACGATTCCCTCCCAGAGTCCGCTTTCATGTATTGCGGAACCATTGAGGACGTCGTTGAGAAAGCCAAGAAGATGGAGAGCCAGGAATAATGGAACTTCTTATCCTCACCCCAAACGGAATCGCCTTTGAAGGCGAGTGCGACGAGGTCTATCTCCCAACCACAAGAGGCCCTATGGGCATCATGAAGGGATACACCCCAGTCGTCGGCGAGCTTAGGCCAACGGGCGTTTGCAAAATCACCTCGCATGGCAGAAGCGAGTTTTTCGCTTTGTGGCATGGAGCGGTGGAAGTCAAACCTGATGACCAGATCGTCGTACTAAGCGAAACCGCCCTTCCGGCGGACTCCGAAGAAGAGGCCCTTGAGCTCATTCAAGGCAGGCCTTTGACCATTGGCAAAGATGAGGAAGACGTCAAAGTCGCCTCGGCCAAACTCAAGCAATAACCCCAGCAAAACAAATATTTTTTCAATGTAAGAGGTTTCATAAAGAAATCGTAAATTTTTCTTTTACAATGTCCTTATGAACTTTATCTTTATCTCTCCGAACTTCCCAGATTGCTACTTCCATTTCGTGGAGTCTTTGAACAAAAGAGGCATCAGGGTTTTAGGCATCGGAGACGCTCCATATTCTTCATTAAACGAATCTCTCAAAGCCAACTTGACCGAGTACATGCAAGTCCATGATATGTCGGTCTATAGCAACATGCTCGACGTCTGCCGTTACTACGAGAAGAACTACGGCCCAATCGACTACCTTGAGAGCAACAATGAGTGGTGGCTCCAAGAAGATGCGAAGCTCCGCAAAGACATGATGGTTGAGAATGGTTTCCTCCCAGGGGACATGCTCAAGATCAAAGCCAAAAGCGCAATGAAAGCCTGCTTCCAGGATGCTGGGGTCAAGACGATGCGCTACATCCTCGTCAACGGACCGGAAGATTTAGCCAAAGCGAAGGAATTCGCCTCTAAAGTCGGATGGCCTCTTTTCGTTAAACCTAATGTCGGTGTGGGCGCTACAGATTCCTATAAACTCGAAGACGAGCAAGCCATGGAGAAGTTCTTAGCCAAGCGACTTGGCGAGACCTACATCATGGAAGAATACATCGAAGGCACGATCGTCTCTTATGACGGCATCTGCGACAACGACAGCAACGTCGTCTTCTCGACGACCGATATCTTTGATACTCCTACCGCGGAGATGGTCCAATATAACGAAGACGATTGCTACTATAACAACCCAATCTCTCTTCCATCTAAGTTATTCGACACCAAAGAATTCGATGAGATGGGAAGGAAGGTCATCAAGTCCTTTGGCATCAAAAAGAGATTCTTCCATATCGAATTCTTCGTCACTGAAAACGGCATCTATGGGTTAGAGTGCAACATGAGGCCAGCTGGAGGAAACACCCCAGATCTCATTAACTTCGCTAACTCAGTCTCTTGCTATGAGATCTACGCTGACATCATCGCCTATAACGAGAACCGTCAGGATATGAATTTAGAGAAGTATTACGCTCTCGCTTCCTCAAGAAAGAACAAACTTAGCTATAAAAACAATCTTGAAGAACTCAAGAAAGAATATGCTGACCACATCTGCATGGAAGGCTCATATCCTAAAGGATACGCCGATGCGATGGGCGACTATTTCATCTACAGCAAATGGAAAAAACTCGAGGACGGCCTCGAGTTCGATAAGAAGGTTAGAGAGAAGAACTAACGTAGTTCTCGTTTAGATATGATTGAACGTCATCGATGATGGTGATGGTGCTTTCCTTTTCGCCTTTCCAACTATTGGCGATATGGACATTTAGCAGTTTTCCTTCAATATCATTCGTCCCTGTGTACCCACGTAACATATTCAGGCCAGAAGAACCCTCATCATAAGGTTGGAGTCCGATGACATTGAACTTTTTGTCGCTTTTTGAAACGATTGGGTAAACGTTCGCGTAGAAATCGTCTTTCGACGCTTCACTTAAGACATAGGTCGGTCCTTCTACGACGGTCTGGTGTTCGGAAAACGATGAGTACCAAGCGCTGAGATTAGAGTGATAGACGTTGCCTTTCTTGACATATTCCTTCAAAGCGGTGGCAACGGTCTTGTCATCGTCCTTGGTTGATCCGTATACAAGTTCGACGATTTTCTCGTTGTTCATTATGTATAGGGAAGGTGTGCCGCCATTTATTGGGTGAGAAATGATTCTCTCTAATTCGTTATCGGCAACGTACTTTGAAATCTTCTCTGCCTCTTCTTTTATCTCTTTCCCAATCAAGGAAATCCTGTATTTCGTTTCCCAAAAGCGTTTTCCAACGTTCTTCATGAAACTCTCGCAGGATGAGCAGTCCTCCTGTGAGAAAGCGAAGAGGACGTTCTCGCCATGCTCGGCGCGGTAGATTATCTCTTCGGCATACTCTGGTTCTGCTATTGAGCGGAGAGAAGTGGAATCGTTGTCGAAGACTTGAACGCTGTTAGACATCATGACTTCCATTCCGTTGGGATTTTCCCCAAAAGCATCGTCAAAATTACAGGAAAAGAGACTTGGAAGACAAGCTAAA
>CADBDO010000007.1 GCA_902793515.1 uncultured Erysipelotrichaceae bacterium
CGTTGATGGTCTCCGCTTCTTCATGAAGGGCCTTTCCGAAGAAGATGAGGGCTTCGTCTCCGACGCTATGTCCATAGTTGTCGTTGATGGCCTTGAAATCATCGATGTCGCAATACATAAGGTAGACGGCTTTGTATTTGTTGGCGTTGTTGACCTTGTCCTTGATTTCGCTATCGAAGGCGGAACGGTTCTTGATGCCGGTAAGTCCATCCTGGGTGATTTTGTAACGAAGGAGGAAGAGGACGGCGATGAGGACCATGAGAGCGTAAGGGAACCATCTGTATTCCATGCCCTGGAGGGTGATGAATCCGATAGACATGAAGATGAATGGGATGAGGGAGCAGAAACTTAAGATAAGGCAAAGGAGTCTCATGCTGCCCACCGTTTTCTTTGAAGCGATAAAGCCAAAGATGCCGTTTCCAAGGAAGTAGAGAGCTAAGACGGCCGTGGCCACGATTCCTGAAAGGCCAAACTCAACAGAGAAAACGTTGAGGGTGAGTCCTTGGCTGATGATTTCATATAAATAGAAAGGTATAACGGCGAAAGCTGGGATGGCTAAGAGCAAACGCTTCCAGTATTCCTTGAAGATGTTGGTCTTGGCAAACCAATCGAAAGCAATGACAACGGACCAGCCGGTAAGACCGCCAGAGACGTAATAAAAGGCCATCAAGATACTTGCAACCAAGTTCTGGTTAGCGCTCACGAGAGCGGTTCCGACCATCTCGATGATGATCGAAAGGGAAACGAAGAAAGGAATCGCGAGGGATTTGATGTTTTTCCTAAAGGAATAAACGTTTATGAACACGATGGTGCTCAACACGATGATGACGAGTGAGAACACGCTGACAGAATAATATGCTGGGTAATCCATAAGTTCTTGCTGTTGAAACTCATAAAGTTTACTGATTTGTTCTTTTTTTTACAATATCGTTTTACAAAAACTCTTTTTGGTTTTGCTAATAAATTCAAAAAACCTCCGCAAACCACATATAAAACGTAGTTTTCGTAAACATTCATTTTGTTTGAAATTTTCTTTAAGATTCAACGATTGAGAGACTACATTCCGTGGCCCTATTGACTTTTTCTTTCCAAAATACTGAAATTAACTCATACCACCGCTAATCATATAGAAAGGAAACCTTTATGCTTTTTGGCGACAACAGCGATGCGGCAAAAGAGGCCGTATCAAAAATCCTTCCGCGTGATTTGGCTAACTTCAATTGGACGTTCATCGCCCTCCTTGCCGTGGTCTTTTACATCTACTGGACCGAAGCCAGGAACAAGAACTGGAAAGCCATCATCGCCGGATTCTCACTTTATGGAGTCCACTGGCTCTACGAGATCGCTAACGCGGTCATCGCGAAAATCTTCGGATACCCTCTTTGGGCCGTCTCGAACGAAAGCACCTCATTCGTCCTCCTTATCGGCGTAAGCTGGGAACTCTCGATGATGTTCTCAATCGCCGGCATCATCGCCTACAAGATGCTGCCAGAGGATCATTCGGTCCGTTACTTCTCAAGAGGCAAATTCAAAGGCGTCCCATGCAAGTTCATGACCATGCTATCGATGTCTCTCCTCTATGCCGTCTTTGAGATCTTCCTTGCGGCCACCCCTGCTTTCATTTGGGTATATCCATGGTGGGGCGCCATCCCGGTCTTCATCACTACTTACGTGCCGTTCTTCATTGCCGCTGTCTATGTCCCAGACAAGAGCCCGAAGTTCCAGAAGATCTTCCTCGCAAGCGTCTGGGGAGCGGTCGCCCTTTGCCTTGCCATCCTCATCCCTTGCGGAGTCATCTAACAAAAAACCAAGGCCAGCCCACCGCTGGTCTTTTTTGTATCTCATTTGCCCTTTTGCGGACAATGTGTGATTATTAAATCAACAACGGAGAAACTTATATGAAAAAAGGATTCATTTTCGCTGCAAGCGCTTTGCTCGCATTTGCTTTAGCAAGCTGCAACACGCCAGCTGATAGCAGCCAGCCAGCCGAGGCAAGCACCAAGAGCACCGCTAAATCATCTAGCAAGCCTGCTGAGACCAGCACCGGCCCAAAGAAAGAGCTCAAAGACATTAGCATTTCCCTAGGAAATGACAGCGGCAAAGCCTACATCACCGTCAGAGGCACCCAGGCCAACTACACCGCTCAGGAATTCAAATGGGCGTGGGGTCTTCTCAACGAAGGAACCAGTTCCTTTGACTATGGCAAGAGCCAGCCAGCAGATGCCGACTACCAGGCTTTGACCTTCAACGAGAACAACGAATTCACCGTCAGGCTTTGCCTAACCGATATCTCAACCATCAAAGCCGGAGCCACCTACCGCATCTATGGCGGCGCTCCAGGAACCTATGGCGACATCGGATTCGAAAGCAACCAGTTCGGCGCCAATGACGGAACGAGAAACTACTACCTCCGCGTTGATTTGAATAACTCCCTCACCTTCGATAACATTCAGCCACTAACCTTCTCTGAGGCTTCGATCGTTGAGGTAGCCGCTGCCGATCTCCCAACTGGCGTTACCGAAGCGGGCGCTTACCTCAAGTTCGGTGGCAATAACACCAACAACATCACCGTCGAGACGATCAATGCCTGGCATACCGCTGGCAACATCGCCGGCGACTTCCAGCGTGTCATCCCTGAGAACTCCTACTCCTTGCATGACCATGCCGATACCGAGAGATACTGGACGATCGAAGGCACCAAAGTCTACTTCTACCTCTATGTCGGATTCATCGGCGAAGGCGAAGGATGGATGCTCCACTTCGACCTCGTGAGCGGCAACAAGAACGCCGGATGCGGAACCAGCACCAAGTACAATGGCGAAACCGCTTATACGATTGGTGGAGCCACTTACAAGATCTATAGCGACTCCGGCAAGAGCGGAGAGGAAAACTACTGGGGATGCTTAGGCGTCTATAGAGAAGGGACTCCAGCAGCCTAGTGCAGAAATAGAAAATAGGCCGGTTTTGCCGGCCTTTTTCTTTTTATGGAGATTAGTCGATGTTATTGACGACGCCAGAGAATACCACACTGCCGCTACGCGTTAAGATGAAGCCGAATTCTTTGTTGACCTCAAAGGTATCGAAAACCTCCTTGTAAGGATCATAGGCAGCACCAGCGTATGACATGCATGTCACCGCCGCGCCTTCTATGCCTTTTTTGTTTACATCCAAGACGGCCAGATGTTTCGCATCGTCGCAATAAACTGGCATATCGGTCAAGCCAGACATATCGCACGTTGCCGGGCTGAATAACGATTCAATGCCCAAATCGTACTCGAGAACATCTTTCAAATCGAAGTCACCAGATACGTTGAATTCCGGGAAGACGCACTTGGTGTAATACTTCTCAAGCTTCTCGTCATCCTGAGTGATGATGTTTTTGCTATCGAGGACGTAATTCATGATGTCCTTGTTAAAGACATCTTTGAGATTCTTGCCCCTATTTGGCTTAACGAAGTAAAGTTCGTAACCGCAAAGCTTGGCGAAGAAACAAGCATAGTCGTCTGTGACAATCGGTTTGCCTTTTGCATAGTGACCATCAAGCAACTGCTTATCAGATTTAGAACCATCGCTGTTGGTGAACCGGTAATAAGACGAAGCATATGACAGCTCATTACCATACTCATTCCAGAGGCCTTTGGCATATAAAACGTTCATCAGGACAAACAAAGCGGCGGGATTAAGGTCGAGAGAAGGATTGATCAAACCTTTTGTGTTCTGATAGATAAACTCTTCAATCGCTCTTTTTGCGTTTCCGAAGTCGTTAGAAAAATCGGCCGCATATGGGTAGCAATAATAGTCGTCTCTTAAAGCGTCAAGGCCATCGTCTTTAAGGTTGAAACCTTTATCAATCCAAATGGAATTTGCCAGCAAAAGTTCATTCGTTATCTCGCCTGAGTTGTTTTTGCTATTGCCATGAAGCGAATTAAAGTAGAGCTTAAAGTTGGTATTGAATGTGTCATAGTCCATATCAAAAGCCGCTAAGATCTCGTCTCGTGTCCGTCCTCCGGCTGACCTCATGGCTAAGCCAAGGCACATTTCGATGGAGAGAGGGGATAACACAAAGTTTTTGTCGCCCTTGAAAAACCTCTTGACGAAGAGGTCGCTGAGCTTATTTGAGAAGACCTTCATCTTGTTTCTGAAATTGGTGAAGCTTTCGGAATTGTATTGCTCGCTGGTGATCTCGTGGCTTAGCTCAGAAGGGTTTCTAAGTAAATCGATGCCTCCAACAGTCGTTAAATTGCCGTTAAAGGAAACAATTGGGGTGTCGATAAAACCGCTAACCGGATTAGTAGAGCAACCCGAAAGGACCATCGACAAGACTGGAACAAGAATGAGTTTTTTGAGTTTCATAACCTTTCCTCCTACTAACTAGACGATTGATATACCTAAAAATGCTAAAAAGTGGTTTGAAACATAATCTAGGGACTTTATTGAATTTGTCACGAATTATTTATAAAAAACCCACTTTTTGGTGGGTTTGTTCTTTAGTTGGTGCCGACTACAGGAATTGAACCCGTAACCTACTGATTACGATTCAGTTGCTCTGCCAATTGAGCTAAGTCGGCACGTGAAGTAAATATAGCCCTTGGGCCTATTCTTAGCAACACATTAATCTCTGAGGCGAAGGATTGTGAAATAGGCGCTTATGGCGATGAAGATGGTCGCGGTCGGTTCAATGAACAGCACAACGTATTGCACGATGGCCTCGGCTAACGTCAGGCCTTCCAATCCTGCTGAAATGAAA
Organism: uncultured Erysipelotrichaceae bacterium; assembly: GCA_902793515.1. Lineage (GTDB taxonomy): Bacteria > Bacillota_I > Bacilli_A > RFN20 > CAG-826 > UBA4951. The sequence goes on from CADBDO010000007.1 coordinate 4,748, forward strand.
TGGAAAGGAATGAGGGCGCCATTGGCCAAAACGGCCATGATGGTGAAGACGAGGCACCAGTTACGGACCGTCTCATATGTGGTCTTTCTTCCTAGCATCTGGTAGCTACGGAATTTGAGATAGGTCATTAGACCACTTACGAAAGCAAGAGCGGAGAAAGCAAGGAACACTAACGCTAAGACGATATGGACGGTATTCCCACTCAAAAACAACGGAACAGAATTGAAGACGTTCTCAATGAGAAAGAGGCCGAAATCGAAGAGGGTGTAGAACACGAAGATCACAAAGCCCCTATAAGCGATAGTCGTTCCTCTGATATTGCCGGTGAGAAGGTAGTAATAGGCAATGAGAACGAAGATATAGCTGATGATGGTTAGGATGTCTGGCGATTCAATGTTTTGAACGAGATAGAGAACGAAAGCGGTGATTTGGCAAGCCACGCCAAGGAGAGCAAAAAGGATGGCGAAGAATTTCTTATAGCCATATTTGAATCTGTTTTTAAATGCGTAGAAGTTCATGTTATTGGTGCCTCTTCACTTCGAATCTGTATAGGGTGATTTCCTCATCATCCTCAATGCCAGCCTTTTTCTTGGCGACATCGATTTGCTGATCAGGAGTCTCAATTCCTGAAAGGCCAGGGAGGACGACTCCCTTTCTGTCGCCGTTCTCAACGATGATGCCGTACTTTGTGACATCAAGGTCCATGACACTCAGAATCGGGATTGGGTTCGTAAGGACATCGACGACGATCTTGAGGTATGGGAATTCGGCTTTCTTGATTGGGCTGAAACGAGGGTCGCAGGTTGCTGCGCTTACAGCGTTATGGGCGATCTCTTGTCCAAGGTTCTCTTTGAGAGGCTTCACTGAGCCAAGGCAGCCACGGAGTTCGCCATGCTCATAGATGGTGACGAAGGCCCCTGCTTTCGTCTTGAGGAAGTTGTCTGGGAGGATCTCTTCCATCGGAGGAAGCTTCTTGGTTTTGATGTATGTCTCTATGCACTGCCTCGCCCATTTGACATAGAGGTCGCTTTTTTCGTTGTGCTCATTGATGGAGAATTCTTCCTTTGAGCAATAGAGCTCATAGAAGGCTCTCGAAGCATCAAAGCCCAAGGCTTCGATCTTAGCGACAAGATATCCTACGCCAAAAGGTGCCTCATGGGAAAGGATAGTGCTCTTGGTCTCTTCGCGGTCAAGCATGCCGGCAAGGACAAGGATGGAGCGGTGTCCGCATTCCTTGGCTTTGGCGATGAGGGAACGGTCCATCGAAAGGAGAAGGCCGTAGTTGCCTGTCTCGATGATTTTCTGCATCATCTCGTCATAACGAGGACCTTCGATACGGAATCCGTAAGGGCCATCCGCACGTTGGCAATGCGAGAGATTGGCGCTAGCGATGACGACAATCTTCTTTGGGCTGTTTGCGAAAACGTCACCGAGCATCTGGCCATAACGGTAATGCTCTAAAAGAGGGAATCCGCTTAAACCTAAGCGAACCGCTTTGAAGTTGCGGTAGAAACGGTTGATGTAGTATAGCGGAACTAAGGTTCCATGATCAGACAAATTGTCGCTTCCGCTTGATGGTCCTGCCGCGATTTTTCTTTGGGTTGCGGCATCGGCGATCTCTTTCACAAGCTCACGGTCATAGAAGATGCGGAAGTTGAGGCCCGGAACGCCATACGCCGAGAAGTTCCCAATGCCCACTTCACCATCAGCGATCGGGAAGAAATCCCTATAGGCTTCCGAGTGAGGCGAAATGAAAACGATGGTGTCAGGTTCGAGGGCGGCGATCTCTTTGGCGACGGTGATTAAAGAGGCGACCGTTTTCTCAGCGGCCTTCTCTTTTCCGCGCCCCACTTCCGGCACGCAAAAGGGTGGATGAGGCAAAATATAGGAACCTATAATCGGCATATTGCCAATTATATAGCAAAGAGAAACCTTTTGTTTGCGAGTTTGGCCTAGAGGTTCTCGTTTTTGAGCAATTCCAACATTTTATAGCATTAACTTTTTTCGATATTTGTCACATATAGCGGTCACTTTTTTAAAATTTTTGTACTTCGTGTATACATAAGTATTGAAAAAAGCGAAAACATTGTTTTAATAAAAATCGACAGGAGATCGCTATGAAGAAAAAGGAAACCAAATCAGGGAAGAAAACCCGTTTGCAGAAGAACTTCCAGCAAACCGTCTTGAAGTTCTACCGCAAAAAGAACGTCGACGAGATCACGATCAACGAGGTTTGCAAGAAGCTTGGAGTTCCTCGTTCATCCTTCTACTACCACTACAAAACGATCCGCGATGTCATCGCCGAGATCGAAAACGACTTCCTCAGAGCCAATAAGAACGCTTTAGCAGCCATCAAATTGACGGGAAATGAGAAGACTGACTTTGTCAATTGCTTCGATGCCGTCGTGGCGATAACCAAAAACAACGAGAACCTCGTCAGAGCCTTCGCTAACGAAAGATACGATTCCGAATTCTTGCGCTCATGGGCCAAAATCATCTCCGAAGGATTCTCCAAAGAAGCGGGACATCGTGAACGCGTCATCGCCTTCCTTACCATCTTCGGCATCGGCGATTACCTCAACAATGGCGTCTCCCTCAGTTCCTTCGATTCCGAAGCGGCCTACGAAGCGGCTTCCCGCATCTACGACATCAAAGCAGAATTCTATTTAGCTTTAACCAAATAATAGATAGCGGTTATTTGTGCTATGATTAAAGGTGAAACCAAAGGTTTTGCCTTTTTTTGATTTATGAAGAGATATAAAGATTACATGATTCGTGGCCAAGACAAAGATGGCCAAGTGAGGTTCTTCGCGATCACGACCAAGAGCCTTGTTGAGAAGAAAAGAAAAGCTCAGAATTACTCCCCTATCGCAACTGCCGCTATCGGCAGGCTTATGAGCGCTGCCCTCATGATGGGCTCGATGCTCAAAAACGAAGACGAGAGAGTCGCAATCCAAATCAAGGGCGAAGGCCCTATGGGCGGACTTGTCGCTTCCTCTAACTGCAAAGGCACCGTCAAAGGCTACGTCGAGGACCCAACCATCGTCCTTCCGCCAAACGAATATGGCCATTTGGCTGTCGGTGATGCAATCACCCCAGGGAAGATGACCGTCATCCATTACTCGAATTTAGGTGAGCCACACGTGACCACCTTGGATTTGGTGAGCGGTGAGATCGGAGACGACCTTTCCTACTACTTTGGCCAAAGCGAGCAAACCCCATCAATCGTCGGTGTTGGCGTTTCCTTTAGGAAAGACGTCCACGTCAAAGCGGCCGGCGGTTTCATCGTCCAGCTTCTCCCTGGCGCGAAAGAAGAAGTCATTTCCCGCTTAGAGCAAAACGTCATCGCCATGAAATCCGTGAGTGAGATCCTCAAAGCCAACGACAACGATCCAGAAGCCTTAATCAAGATGGCCCTCAAGGGTTTTGATTATGAGGTCGACGGAACCTTAGACGTCAAATTCCACTGCGGCTGCTCCAAAAAGAAGAGCCGCAAGATACTTTCTTCATTGACCCTCCATGACCTCGAAGCCATCAAAAAAGAAGGCAAGGGAACATCTGTTTCATGCGGGTTTTGCGGGAGAAATTACGATTTTTCACCTGAAGAAGTCGCTCAAATTGCCGAAGAGAAGCTTAATAAGCTCATGAAATAAAAACTTCCTATCTCAGGAAAAGTATTTAATACTTGTGCTATGAATATCCCATACGAATGGATTGATGCCTCGAGCAAATCCCCGGGCTTAATGGAATTCAGACCTTCCTCAGAAAGAGGCCTTCGTTTTTCCATGAACCCAAAGCGCATGGCCTCGATGATTGCCCATAGCAACACCAGAAGCCAGACCGACTTCTACGTCCAGCCAGCGAAGAACGGACTCAATATCGTTTTCGGCGAAGGCGGAGCGATGATTCTCCTTTCCATCAGCGACACCGACATGTCGATCAACTTCTTCCACAATGGCAAATTCACTGGAAGATCGGTTGTTTTCCCAAATGGCAAAAGAGCCTACTGCATGGATGGCAACGCTAAGGTCAAAAGATGGAAGGAACCAGTCATCCTTTCCTATACAAGCCCAGTGATGAAGATGCACTTCTTCCCAAGAAGCTCAATCGAGCTCATCAAAGAGACCCCTACCACCATCACATATCGTTCCTTAGAGCCTGTCGACAAAATCTATCTTGAGGCTTTTATGGGTGAAGCCGAAATGGCCATCCGCTTCAGAGACAAAACAGGAAAAGACGAATTCATCGTTAACAACGAAAGCAAAAACGGCAGGGAGTTTTTGACGATCAGAGATCTCTCAAACATGAATGCCGGTTATTTCGAATATAGGCCAATCGAGCACACCTTATCCTTCTTTGACAAACAATCAGGATTCATCCTCGAAACGAGAGGACACATGAAACTGACCCGCGTCGATATGACCACCAAGGCGGAAACCGTTACCGACCTTGGCAACCTCTTGGAGTTATAACCATGGAGTGGAAAGTCAAAAAAGTTGTTCAAGAGACTTCCCACTCTTTTTTGAATTTCGTCACGCTCACCTATGACGTTACGAAAATCGATGGGACGCATTACGACTACGAATACTTCATGGCAACCCGCCATGACAAAGACCATATCCTTCCTTTGACCAAGGATTATTCAAGGCCTGATGGAGTTACCATTCCTCTCTACTACGTAGATGAGGAAGGAAAGGTTTCCATCCTTCTTACTTCCCAGTTTAGACCTGCTGTCGGAAGAAGGGTCACATCCATTCCTGCTGGTCTTCTTGATGAAGGCGATACCGATATCAAGGAAGCAGCGAAAAGAGAGGCTCTCGAAGAAGCGGGAGCGATCATCACCGACTTAGAGGTGCTAGCCCCTAACGGCACCACATCTTCCGGGCTTAGCGATGAGACTAATGCGGTCGTCCTAGGAAGAATCGTTTCGTTTAAAGAAAAGAACCTCGAGGCTTTTGAGGATATCGACTCGAGGCTCTATAGTCTTGATGAGGTTAAGGAGATGCTTAAGGACGATAAGTATTTCTTCGCCTTAAACGTCAGGCTGATGCTTCTTTATCTCCTTGAGAGATTCAAATAATTACTTAATCTTCTCGAATTCTGGCTCTGGTTCCTCAACGGACAGAGCTTTTTCGATTACGACCTTGTTGAGAGGCCTATCTTGGAATCCGGTTTTGACGGAGGCAATCTTGTCAACGACATCCATGCCTTCGACGACGTGTCCGAATGCGGCGTATTGGCCATCAAGGAAAAGGTCGTCTTTGTCGCAGATGAAAAACTGGGAACCTGCGCTGTTAGGATTCATAGCGCGGGCCATTGAGATGACGCCTCTCTTGTGAGAGAGCTCATTTTTCACGCCGTTAGAGCGGAATTCGCCTTTGATGGAATATCCTGGGCCACCGGTGCCATTGCCTAAAGGGCAACCACCCTGAATCATGAAGCCTTTGATGATGCGATGGAAAGTTAAGCCATCGTAGTAACCTTTGTTGACCAAAGAAACGAAGTTTGCGGAGCTAATTGGGGCGTTCTTGTAATCGAGCTCGATTTTGATTTCGCCCATGTTCGCGATTTTGAGAATAACCATATTAATCTCCTTCTTGGGTTCATTAATTATACTTCGAGAGTTGCCAAATGGTTTTATTTCTTTTAATGTTTTCATTATGAAAAAACCTTTAGACGATCTTACCAAAGCAAAACTCATTTATAGCGGAGAGCTCTTCCTCTTCGCGATTGCCGCTGCCGTCATCGCAACCCTCACCCTCACCGGTGTCATCGGCATGAGCGACACCAAAGTAACCTGGTTCACCTGGATTACCCTTATCGGCGGAACCATCCTTATCGGAAACACCATCTGGTTCTTCGCTTCCAAAAAGAAAAGGGCGAAAGGCTCGATGCTCGACACTGTCCTTCTCATCCCTGTCCCATGCGCGATGATCCCGATCGACATCATCCACCTCGTTAACGGAGCGATCCCAAATGAGGATTACAAATTCATCATCTCCGCTGCTCTCTTCTATGTGACCGCGATCTATGTCGTTGAAGGCATCTATCACTGGTTCAACCCTCTCCCACTTCTAGTCGAAGCCGCTAAGGAAGAGGATGAGAAAAAAGAAGAAAACCCTGGCAAATCCCATTCGGATCCTGACTTTGAGTAAAGAAAAAGACCGGCAAATCACCGGTCTTTCTTTTTTTAGCTAAGATTAATAGTTCTTGGCTTCGAGTTCGAAGTAGGACTGTGGATGCATGCAGACTGGGCAGATTTTTGGAGCCATCTTTCCGATGACGATGTGTCCGCAGTTGCGGCATTTCCAAACGGCGACGTCCTTGGCGACATAGACGACTCCGCCTTTGACGTTCTCTAAGAGTTTCCTATATCTCTCTTCGTGGTGCTTTTCGATGGCGCCGACCATTCTGAATTTGGCAGCGATCTCTTTGAAGCCTTCTTCGTCGGCGATCTTAGCGAAGGACTCGTACATGTCGGTCCATTCGTAGTTCTCACCGTTGGCGGCTGCCTCTAAGTTAGAGGCGGTGTCTTTGATCTCTCCGCCTTCAAGATATTTGAACCAGAGTTTGGCGTGCTCTTTCTCATTTTCGGCTGTCTCAAGGAAGATAGCGGCGATCTGCTCATATCCTTCCTTCTTGGCTTTTGATGCGAAGTAGGTGTACTTGTTGCGGGCTTGGGATTCGCCAGCAAAAGCTTCCATCAAACATTTTTCGGTCTTTGATCCTTTTAATTCCATAAATATGTGGCTCCTTATGAATCCATTATATCTATAAAAAGAAAAAGCGTTAACCAAACGCTTAGTTTTCTTTCAAAACGGGGGTCTTCTTCCACCTACTTAACTCAACGATGCCAAATGTTGAGATCAGGATCGGCAAGGAGAAGGAGACGAGCTCGATGTAATCCTCAAGCTCTAAAGAAGATAGATCCTCATACACGAAGAAGATGGTTAGGCAAAGGCAAGAAATGATGATGCTCGTGATGATGCCAGCAAGGGTTGATGGCCACCACATCGATGGCTTATCGGCGGTTTTAGCGGCGAAGAAGAGAGCGCATGGGATGATCTCGATGAGAATCGTGCCGAAGACCTCGAAGACGATTTCATTCGCGACAGGGTTATTGAATACGGCGTCAGGAATCATCGTTATGGCGCATATGCCTTGAATAAGAACGCCAACCCAAGCGATGAGGAAGGCTAAGGAGAAGTATTTCCTTTCTCTTACCTCTTCGTGGTTCTTCCAGATGGCGACGATGAAGAAGATGAGGCCTAGCGAAGCGAGTATCTCAATACCTCTAAAGAGATAGACATACCATTCCCCGCCGGTAATCGCCGTGTAGACGATAAGAAAAACGGAGAGGGCGATGTTGGCGAAGTCATATATCTCAAAACCCCAGGTCTTGAATTCAAAGGGTTTTCTCTCTTCTTTTTCCATAGAAGAGATTATAGAAAAAAGAGAAATGCTTCGCAAATCCTCTCTCTATTTCGCTTTTTTGCTTCTGACGATGAAGAAAGGGATATCGATGATAAGCATCAATAACAAAGCAATAAGAGCAAGGGGAAGAATGTCTTCCACCGCCCCAGAAGATTGGGCGTTGGAGATGAGGCCGCCCACAGACGGTTTGGAGGCCGAGGTGGCGCTAAGGACTTCACTCATGATGCAGACCTTCATGCTAAGGCCTAAGCTCTGCGCGATTGAGAGTCTTGCATATGCAAAAGCGTCTGGCCAAAGGACTTTGGTTAAAGCCATCCATGAGCGTCTTCCTCCATCAAGGTCTAGCGACGCTAAAACGGAAGGATTCTCGTTCTCTAAAGCGGTTCTAAACGCCTCAAAGATAAGAGGGAAGGCGACGATGAAGATAAGAAGGCAAGGAACGTAGGTGATCAGGTGAGCGTTCTTAGGACCATAGATGGTCGCGACGATAAGGATGACCACCGCAGCGGTTGGGATCGTCTTCATGACTCCTAAAGTCGGCTTCATGAAATGCTTGAACCACTGATGGAGTCCAGCAAGGCTGCCTAAGAGGCCTCCTAAGACGAAGGAGATGACAAAACCAATGACGAACCTTAAGGTTGTCCATCCGATTGCGGTCCATGTCTTTGCGGCGCCTTCAAGGAAGAGAAATTCAAAAACCCTCGCGAAAGACTCGTGAGGGTAAAGGATGACCATATTGCCTTGGCTCTTTAGGATAGCGGCTACGATAGCCCAAAGGCCAAGAAGGAAAACCACGCCCGAGGCTACGAAAACGTATGGAAGGAATGGGCGGGTTTTCTTCATGAACTAAAGATTAGCTTAAGAAGCAAGATGCGTCAAAGGTGAGAGGCGCGCCAAGAGCGGCATTGAAGCCATTTGCGACAGCGGCCTTATCAGTGACATCGGAAGCAGCAAGATAAGCAAGCTTATTCTGACCGACGACTTGCTGAAGGTTGATCATGGTTGATGGGACACCGAAGCGGGCCTGGGAGTCTCCTCCTTTGTCCTCGTAGGCTTTGACGGCATCAACGGCGACGGAGGCATTGCTCTTAACGTTATCGATTCTGGTCTGGGTTTCGCTTAACCAAGTATCGATTTCGGCTTTCTTGGTCTCATAAGCGGCATTGCTGACGAAGATAGCGGCAGCTGGGACTTTGGCACCGTCATGGGCGGCAGCGAATTCGGTCTGGATGTTATAAATAACATTGAGGGTCTTGTTCTGCTGCTTGTACTGAGCCTGGACAGCGGTTAAGACTGGTTCGGCGACGACATAGTAATCGAAGGCGTCTGGATCAGAGCCAAGAAGGTGGGTTCTGACATCGGCGACACCCTTTTCGTAAGTGATGGCGGCATCCGGATCGGTTCCATCGCCATATTCGCCCCAGTTCCATTTGTTTTTGGCAAGGTCGCGGAAGGCTTTGGAAGCGTTGCCGGTGCTGACGAAGGCGTTGACGCTTGGTTTGGAACCAGCGGTGACCGCTTCTTCTGCAGTGTGTTTGGTGGAGACGACATAGAAGGAGCCTTCGTTGATCCACTTGGCAAGCTTATAGGCTCTATTCATGTTCTTGATCATGGTGAGGCCAGAGACACCGTCAAAGACGATGGCATCATAGGAAGCGCTTGCGAAGGCACCTGGGATGACGCTTTCTGGGGTGGCGGTAGAAAGCCACTTGTCATTCTCACCCTGGTCATAGAAGGCAAGGGTTGGGGATCCGGTTGGGCTGACCCAGGTGACGGATTTGGAAGTGACTGGAGCAGAAGAAGCTTCTTTTGAAGATTCGGCTGGGGTTGTGCCACAGGAAGCAAGAAGTCCTGCAGCGATTATGATTGTGAGTAATTGTTTTTTCATAGTTGGATATCCTCCAGTGGCAATTATATGCGCCCACATGTATGATTAATGTGATATATGTCACAGTTTAATACGATTTTTGACATTCTCTCGAAAGAGGAAATCTCCCTCTGGAGAAAAAGAGAGCTTCCAAAGGAAGGCATTCTTTTTAAGCAGGGTGATGAATGCTCGGAAGTCGGCCTCGTTGATGAAGGTCAACTCGTTATCTCCTCTTACTCCTATGGAGGCAAGGAAATCGTCTATAGCCTCATCGGGCCAGGCTCAATGTTTGGGAATAACCTTTTGTATGCTGACGACAAACGCTACAAAGGCAACGTCGTGGCCAAAAAGAAGACCACCCTTTATCTCATCCATAAGAACAACCTGATGAAGCTTCTTGCCAGTAATCCTAGGTTCCTCGAATTCTTCCTCTCCACCGCTTCAAACAAAGTCAAAGACCTTAACGCCAGGGTGAGGCTTCTCTCATTCCAGGTTCTTGAGGAAAGACTTATGTTCCTTCTTCACGAGAATAACGGTTCCCTCCCCTACCAATCGATCACCTCTCTTGCAAGTGAATTAGGCGCCGAAAGAGAAACCTTATCTAGGCTAGTCTCACGCTTAGTCAGAGAAGGGACGATTAAAAAAGAGAGACACCGATTAATTGCCCTTTAGCAAAAGAAAAGGAGCGGAATTTGCCGCTCCTTTTTGGTCCTAGCCAAAGCAGTAATAATAAATATTCATGTCCGACTCGACAATCGTTTCGTCTGTTGCATAGACGGTGCAAGCCTCGTCGATAAAAAAGCCATTCTCCGAATACGATCCGCCGATTGGCGCATAAATCGGTCTCGTTTGCCTTCCTAGGGCACTCGCGAGATTATCCCCCGAAAAAAGAGGTTCTCCTTTTTCTGCCGTCACCTTGAAATCGAATCTTGGGTTCCCATATTTATCCTGATCCGGGATATAGTAGCACTGATACACCGACACGGTCTTATAGACCTTATTCGCAGACGAAGAGGATGCCGCTGAGTTTGAAGAAGATAAAGGCGAGGATGAATGGGGCGATTGCGACGTCGATGATCTGCTGGATTTATGACGCGAGGATGAGAGCGAGGATGAGGCGACGCTTTCGCCCGATTCAGCAGGCGCGGAGGAAAAGGAAACGCTTTCCGGGGCAAGCGAAACGGTTTCGCTCTCTTCCTCCACAAAAGAGCAAGAGGTGAGAGCAATCGCCAAGAACGCTATTTTCGATAAACTCTTTTTCTTAATCATAGTTCCAGCATAAACGGCGGCCTCGTACGCTTCACATGGCCGCAGAAGAAGCACTTAGATTCAGTCAGGCTCGTCTGGAAATAGAAATGGGAGCCAAACCCTACAATCTCCCCGCAGCGGCACTTGTAGACGTGCAAATCCCCGTTAAAGTAGACGGCCTTGTCTTCGGTGTGGGGCTCATATACCACGGATCCGCACGCACATTCCGCCCTATGCGTTTGGGTATCAATCCGTCTCACGTCGTCATAGACGTGCTCCTCATATGTAACATCCCCACATTCACATTTCAATGCGTGATTATGTTCATCGACCATCTCTATTTCGCCGTACACATGCGCTTGCGGCGCTGAATGCGCGCCACATGAACATTCGTACGCATGCATGTGTTGACCAAGCGTTACTAGCTTATCAAAGACATGTTCCTCGTAGCACACATCGCCACAGACGCATTGAAGTGCATGGTAATCGCTATCGCCATAATCAATCTTCGCGCGGTGCAGTTCATCAGCATGGATGTGAGAATATAAACCAACCGCATGGGTATCGCCTCGCCACCGGAAGCGGTAGTTCTTCGGGGTGAATTCCATCGTGTCTTTGATATCGAGGAAAGCAAATGCATCAAATGTCTCAAATACCTTGTCAAGAGGGACCATCATAATCCCTGTGCCCTTCCATCCCATGTGTCCGATAATATAACCTGTCCATTCGTCGTAGGCATATGCGACCGCTATGTGACCGCCACCACCATTGTTTCTAGCGTTTGGGTCTTTCTTCTTTGAATCACCAGAAAGCGTCCCTTGGAACAAAATCGGTTGTCCTTGTCTCAGTTTTTCGATCGCGTCATTTCTCAATGCATTTCGCTTATCTTGAATATCAGAGAACTGTGTATAACCATAGAAATGTTTTGTTTCAAGCGCGGCTTCACCATTCAGAAGACCCGTATCGATAAAAAAGCGGTTTGTAAGTTCTTGGAGACCAACAACATTTATGGAAGGTTTCCTATTTCTTTTCTGCTGAAAATCCCATATCGGGTATTTCCAATTTTGACGATAATTGAGCGCTAATTCATACAATTTGGAGATAAGGGTGTCGCTCGCATGACCAAGCATTTGATCAAGGTAAGTTGAATAGGCTTTTCTTTCCATCTCATCGTATTTATCAATGTAATCAGGTTCGGACTTTTCGTCAGGCTCAGGCATTTCTTCATCTAGAAATAGATCAGCATGAAAATCAGTCACGCCCGGAGAATCGTAGATTGGGTCGTCAAGGGCGCTTATGATAGTCTGATCCGGATTGTTATAGATATCTGGTATGATATCGCCGTTCCAATATGTGTCGTAGTAACTGAGAAGCATGGTTAGGGCAACGTACCCACAGTTACCGACGTTGTTTGTCGGCATATTCAAATCAAGGTTATTGAAATAGTTGATTACGAACTTAGGCTGTTCGAAATAGTGGGCATCCATCCCGGCATAACCACTAAAAAACGTGGTAGGTCCACTAGCGCAGTATTGAACTTCTTCTTCGTGGTAGGCCACCTCGTTTACCTCCCCTACTGGAGGATTCTCCATGCCATTCGACATAAGCCCTATCAAAGGCAACATAAAAGCGGCCCACGCCGCCATTTTTATCCGTATCGTCTTCCCTTTGTTTTTCATATATATTTCTCCTTCTCTTTGGGAACGTCGGGGAAATGATAGAAAAAAAAATGACAGGTAAGTCAATGGTTCTTAACATTTTTGGATAATATGTAGCAAAATTCGATACATTTAATTAATTCTTGGAATAAGAGCGAAAAGAAAAGGAGCGGGATTTGCCGCTCCTTTTTGTTTTTTTGTGAGCTTACTTAACTTCTGGGTACTTCTCACGGTTGGCCACGTAGGTGGTGTGGAGGAGTTCTTCAGAAAGTTCGCTGCATGGTTCGCCAAGGAAGTCCTTGTAGACCTTGATGATGTCAGGGTTGTTGTGGGACTGACGGATGGCGCACTTCTCGTCGATGGAGTAGAGAATGTCGGCTCTCTTCTGGCGGTAGGTTTCAAGGATGTCATTGCCTTCCTCTGGTTTGAGGTTTGGCTTGACGAATGGTTGTCCACCACCGTTGATGCAGCCGCCTGGGCAGCCCATGATCTCAATGAAGTGATATGGGGATTTGCCTTCTTTGATCTGATCGAGAAGAACTTTAGCGTTCTTCATGCCAGAGGCGATGGCGACTTTGACCTTAAGGCCGTTGATTTCGACTTCGGCTTCTTTGACGGCATCAAGACCTCTGCAGGCTTTGAAGTCGATTGGGCCGAATTCTTTTCCGGTTAAGGTGTGATAAGCGGTACGGAGAGCGGCTTCCATGACACCACCGGTGACGCCGAAGATTGGGGCAGCACCAGTGTATTGTCCAAGAAGGTCCTGATCGAACTCTTCTTCTGGAAGATCTCTGAAGATGATGCCAGCGCGTTTGATCATCGCGGCGAGCTCACGGGTGGTGATGACGGCATCAACATCCGGTAAGCCCTCGACAGCGGCGTTCTGAGGACGCTTGGCTTCATATTTCTTCGCGGTGCAAGGCATAACGGAGACGACATAGATGTTCTTTGGGTCAAGGTTATGGGCTTTGGCGAAGTAGCTCTTGATGATAGCGCCTTCCATTTCGTGTGGGGACTTGCAAGTCGAGACGTTTGGAATGCACTGTGGGTAGTAGTACTCAAGGTAGTTGATCCAACCTGGGGAGCAGGAAGTGATCTGTGGGAGGACACCGCCTTTGGTGATACGGTTAACGAGTTCCTGTGACTCTTCCATGATGGTAAGGTCAGCAGCGAAGTTGGTATCGAAGACGCGGTCGAAGCCGAGTCTGTGGAGGGCGGCGACCATCTTGCCGGTGGCATTGAGCTCACCGATCATGTAGCCGAATTCCTCAGCAAGGGCGGCACGGACGGCTGGAGCGGTCTGGACGACGA
>CADBDO010000008.1 GCA_902793515.1 uncultured Erysipelotrichaceae bacterium
TATGGAGGATTCCGTATCTCGCTCCGCAGTTCTTATCGATATGTTTAATCTCTAACCAAAAATCTTTGCACATAACTAACGGGGCTATTCTAATTCCTCCAAGGACAATAGGCAAATGCCTATTACCACTTAACGTCTTGATGGATGAGCGGTCTGAAGGCTTTATTGAAAATCTTTGTGTGGGCCAAACTAACCCAAAGAGCGTATCCGAAAGCCATGGCAATCGTCTCACCAAGGGCAACCCAAAGCCAGCCTGCCCAAATAGGAAGGTCGCCTAAGTAACCAAGCATAAAGAGCTCGCTGCCGACGATGAAGCCGTTGAAGATGACAGGCCAAATCCAACCGATGAAGAGCCTTTTCGAAAAGAAGGATATTAACAAGCAGGAGAACAATGTAGCTAAAGTGCCAAGCAAGACATCGATCCAAACATTGAGTCCTAACGATGCGCCGATGACGTTAGAGATCAGGCACCCAATCGTAAGACCAATAGTGATGTCAGGCCTCCAGAAAACAAGCAAGACAAGCGCTTCCGAGAAGCGGCACTGCATGTAATCGTAAGAGAGTGCGGGAACTAGTAAAGTAAGTACCACATAGAGAGCGGCGATGATAGAGTTCTCGGCTATCATACGGACGGAGAAGAATCCGCCCAAAGGTTTCGATTCATTATGAGCCATTTCTGACCCTCCCTGTTTTTTATACGTGGAGCAAGAGGAGCAACACGTTGAGGAAATCTTAAACTAGTGATGACTAAACTGCAAAGAAAAGAAAAAATAGGTGGGTTTTGCATGGGATTTTTGCGTTTTTGCTAGGGTTTTTGCCACCCATGGTTACTAGGCAAAAGAAACAAACGAAGATATAATCTTCCCATATGAACGAACAAGAAGAGGCCAAGACCCCAGAGAAGAAGAGCAAGAAGGGCTTGATCAGCAACGTCATTTTCCTCATTCTTTTGACCGCTCTCGTGGTCACTCTTTTCTTGTCCTTTGGCGAGATTCAAAAAATCGGTGAGACCCTTGCTCAAATCGCAACCGGGAACAACTGGCTTTGGCTCCTTGCCGCCTTTGGAGCGGTCATCGTCTATTTCCTTCTTTGGCCAATCACTTTGAACCTCTTTGCCAAAGCAGCAGGATCAGATATCTCCAAAACGGATGCCTATCTTATCGGCTGCTCCGAGCATTTCTATAACGGCGTCACTCCATTTGCTACAGGAGGACAGCCATTCCAAATCTATTCCTTCACCAAAAGAGGCACTTCCGCTTCAGTTGCCACAAGCGCGGTCTTAGCCAATTTCGTCACCTTCATGATCGCGACCAACTTGATCGCTTTCGTTTCCTTATTCTTCTATCCAGAGATCACTAAAGGTTTAGCCGCCTTAAATATGGAATGGGCGAAGTATGTCGCTATCGTAGGCTACACAATCAACTTCTTGGTCCTTCTTTTCATGATTGCCTTAGGAACAAGCAAACACTTAAAGAATTGGATTATCGCTATCATCAAATTCATCACGAAACCTAAGTTCTTGAACAAGCACTTCGCTAAACTCATTCCTTCTTTTGAAGCATATTGCGAGAACGCCCAAATCGGTTTCCGTTCAATCTGGGTTCATAAGAAGACCTTCATCTTCTCTCTCCTTATCAAGATAGTGACGATGCTCGTCTATTACCTTATCCCTTACTTCCTTATTAAGGCGGTTGGACTTAATGCCTCGCTTTATGATGCGGAAGGGATGAACGCTTTGATTGTCTTATTCGCGACATCCTTTGCCATCACTGCTGTCGTATGGGTTCCTACTCCTGGAGGAACCGGTGGCATTGAGTATGCTTTCTCAATCGTCATCTCTTCTGTCTGTTTGATGGCAAGCGCGAACTCCGGTGCCGCTTTAGCGTTATCTCTCCTTTGGAGACTTGTCACATATTACTTCACCCTCATCGTCTCATTCGTCTTCGTCTGCATCTTCCAAGCTAGAGACAAGAAGGCCTTATCCAGGGCGGAGGAAACCCCTAATGTATAAAGGTCCTTTGAATGTCTTATATGCCGGCAATAAAGGTTACACGATGGCCTTATATCTTTCGCTTGAAAGCATGGCCAGAAGAACCAAGAACCCTCTTAAGATCCACGTCTTCACAATGACCACAGGAAAGGTCATCGGGATGGACGAAGAAGATAGGCTTCTCTTAGAGAAGATGCTTAAGGACTTCAACCAAGAGAATGAGATAACCTTATACGACGCTTCAAAGATGTATGAGGAAGAGTTCATGAAAGGCCCTAACACTAAGAACGTCTTCTTCCCTCCTATGTGCTTGCTTAGGCTATTCGCGGAAAGAATCCTTCCCAAGGATATCGATGAGCTTCTCTATCTTGATGGGGACACTCTCATCTATAACCCTATTGAGAACATCCGTGAGAACGATATCTCCGAACATGAATTCGGCGCTGTCCTTGATTACTTAGGAAAGACCTGGAAGAACAAGAACTATTTCAACTCAGGTGTCCTCTACTTCAACATGAAGAAGTGCCGTGAGACAGGCTTATTCGAGAAGTGCATCGAATTCGTCAAAACCAAGAAAGCTTTCTTCCCTGACCAAGACGCTTTAAATAAGAAGAACCTCTCCCACTTGGTCATGCCAACGAAATTCAATGATCAAAGGGATGTCTTAGAAGACACAGTCATCAGTCATTACCCAAGAAGGATCTGGAAGTTCTATGACCCAGTCAAACCTTGGATGATCAGAAGGATGCATAAGGAATATAAGCGGCATAACTTCGACATCGATTACGATTACTATCTTGAGCACTTCCCATTCGAAAGATACGGGATGGAGAAACTCAAGAAAGATTGGTAAAGAAAAACGCCTCACTCGGAGGCGTTTTGTTTTTCTAATTTCGATTAGGCCTTTTTGGCGATCTCGGTGGATTTGGTAGCGGCAATCAAGATGTATCCGCCGAAGGCACCGGTAACAGCACCGACGACAAGGTTCATGATTGGGAAGCCATAACCCCAGTTCTTGCCACCGAAGATGTAGGTCTTGCCTTCTTCGAGAGCGTAGTTGAGGTGGATGCCGTTGTCTCTCCAGACGATGGTGAGAACACCATAGACGATGAGACCGATTGCAATAGCGATAGCGGCACCGCCAGCCATGAGACCTGGAACCTTGGTTCCATTCTTGAAGTTGTTAAGCCAAGCAAGAAGGAGAAGGACAAAGGCGGCTAAGCTGGAAAGGGTCATGGTGAGAAGGAGGAAGTTGATTTCTCCCTGCTTCCAAGCGTTGAGTGAGGTGTTGGTAGCGTTGACGATTAAGCTGAGACCAGCTTCAAGGGCGATGGCGCCGGTGAAGACCATGGCTCCGCCGATGAATCCGCGGAGAAGAGGCTTCTGATCTTTGCCGTCATAGAGCCTGACCATTGGGATGTTGGTAGCGATGAGGAAGAGGATGGCGAGTAAGAGAGACATAACGATGACGAAGACTAAGTTGCTGTCAGCGCCATTGTTTCCAGTGAGGTCGAAGAATAAAACGGCCTGGAGAAGGAAGAAGATGCCAGCGGCCCAGCCTTCAACGATGAGAGTGGTGAGGGCTTTGACGACTGGTTCATCATCACGTGGGTTCATAAGACCTTTGATGGCATAGAAGAGACCGTAGCCAGAGATGGTAGCAAAGCTAAGACCGGCAACAGCGAGTTCTAAGTAAAGGAGATAGGCTCCACTGAATAAGTTCTTGGTGAAGTAAGTTGGATCAGTTCCGAAGTACTCAGGAACAACGAAGGCGCCGAAGTAAAGGCCAAGGGCACCAAAGGCGAGAACGATGAGAGCGTGCGCTAAGAAACTCAAGGTTCTAGATGTGTTTGCATATTTCATAAACAACCTCGCTCGCAAGGGCTTCAAAAAATTACGGGAAGCCGTGCAACTTCATTATTTAAATCTATCTTGAAAAGATAGTCAATTGCCAAAGGGGAATTTCCTTTAATTCCCCTCAAAAAGAAACGTTCGCAAAACCCGCATATTTTTGAAATTTTAAGCGGTTTTTGCCAAGGATTTTTGGGTTTTAGAGGGATTTGAAGACGATTATCGCGCTGAGGAGTGACCAGGCGAGATTGTAACCGCCGCAATTGCCATCAACGTCAAGGAGCTCGCCGATGAGATAGACACCCTTCTCCTTTTTGGAGGAGAGGTTCTCGTCCACTTCATCAAGGGACAAACCGCCAATCGTCACCTGGGAATAATCAAACCCATAGTGGTCCTTAACGGAGTATCTGAGGTTCTTCATTGATGTGGCAATGCACAACGCATCCGTTCCTTTGGAACGAGCGAGAATATGTTTCTGGAGTGGCTCAACCAAATAGGAATCAAGGTAGAACTTGCTGTTGAGGGCTTCATCGTGAGTGAGCCTGTTCATAAGTTCCTCAAAGGTCCAATCAGGGAAAAGGTCCACCACTAATTCGATGTCTTTTGGACTAGAGTGGCGGTAGATCGCGCTTTCGGCGTTGAAGATGACGATGCCAGAGATGCCATCGTTCTTATAGAGAATCTCACCGTTCTCCTCAAAGATTTTATCTTTGCCTAGGAAGGCTTTGACGTTTGCTTTATGACGGACACCCGCTAAAGGTTTGATGTCCTTATCGTTCAGGGTAAGAGGGGTTAAGCCTGGTTTTGGCTCAACGAAGTCATAACCATGTTTCTTAAGAACTTCGTAGAAGCATCCATCGCTTCCAAGCTTTGGATCGCTCTTGCCACCGGTTGCGATGACGAGCTTGTCAAATGTTTGGGCTTTCTTATCTGTTTTGACTTCGATTTGAGAGCCTTTTACTACGTAATCAGTCACTCTTGTCTCAGAAATGAAAGTGACCCCCACTTTCTCAGCGAGCTTCTTTAGGTATAAGGCGTATGCTGGTGCGCTCTCAGAGAGAGGATAGACATAGTCGCCGTTGTAAGTTAATTCGATGCCAAGGCTCTTAAGAACACCCTCAAGGAATGGGTATGGGTATTTCTCAAGAATCGGACCCATGAACTCTGGGTGATTGTATTTTTCTTTGGAGAGATTCTTATTCAAAAGATTGCAGTGTCCGTTTCCGGTCGCATAAAGCTTCTTGGAAAGCTTGCTTTCCTTTTCGAAAACCACCACCTCGGATTCTGGGTGTTTGATTCTCAAAAAGATGGAGAGATAAAGGCCGCTTGGACCACTGCCGATAATACCGATTTTCATCGTATGTATTTTAGTCTAGATGGAGAGGATAGACAAAAAGAAAAGCAGCCGTTTTGCCGGCTGCTTGATTTAGAAGTTATTTCTCTTCCTTCTTAGGATGTTTCTCGTCGTATTCCTTGATACCTTCGTCAATGTAGCTTTGGGCTTGGCTGTAGCGGACGAATTTCTTCTTCGAGGTGAAGAACTTCTCCATCTCCTCGCGGACGATCTGACGGAAGGTGTCGTGGGTGAGTAAGGTTTCTTCCTTCTCTTCTTCAACTTCTTCTGGGGCCTCTTCAGCCTCTTTGGCCGCTTTGGCCTTCTTGTCTTTGAAGACAAAGAACGCTCTGATCAAGAAGCTGTAGACCAAGGTGAGAACGATGTCACCACAAAGGATGATGATTCCGGTGATGAGGGCTTGTCCTTCATAGGCGAGTAGCTGATTAACGCTAAGAGCGGAAAGCGTGTAAACGAAAGGATCGGCTGGAACGATCATCTTATCGATGAAGATTCCAAGGTGGATGAGGGCAAGAGCAAGGGCCCAACCGATGACGGTGGCCAAAAGGAACTTCCAGAAGGTGTATTTTCCTTTTCCCTTCCAAACGATTAAGTGATTGAAGAGATAACCGGCGACCAAGTAGAGGACGAATCCTGCTCCGGTGGCGATGATCCATTCAACTAACTCACCAAGGTCAAGCATAGGCATGACCCATTTAAGGAGAGCGAACTGCGCTCCTAAAGCAATGATGAGAGTGATCAACTCAAAGATGAGGAATCCAAGGAAACGTGGCGTCCCCTTCTTCTCTTTCTTTGGTTCTTCTTCGACAATAGGCTCAGACGCTTCTTCGGCGTCTTTTGGTTCTTCAGCGGCCTTTTCAATTACTGGCTCTTCTGGCTGAAGCTCTTCTTTTTTATTCTTTTTCATGGTCGTAATATACCATCCCTTTTATTTAAGGATACTAGAGAGAATCAATTTCTTTAAGATAATCCTCAACAAATGCATCACTTGGCATCAAAAGGTCGCCTCTAGGTGAGAGTCCAACGGTGCCGATTTTGATTCCGTCAGGAGTGCAATTTCTCTTGAATTGGCTCTGGAAGAAACGTTTGAAGAAGACCTTAAGCCATTTCTTCAAAGTCTCATTGTCATATCTATAACTGAAGGCTTGCTGTGAAAGGAAATAGAGTTTCTTTGGTGAGAAACCGTAGCGGAGGTAATGGAAGATGAAGAAGTCTTGGAGCTCATATGGGCCAACCTTGTCTTCAGACTTCTGAACGATCTCGCCTTTGCTTGAAGGAGGTAAGAGCTCAGGGCTGATTGGGGTCTCGATGATGTTCATCAAAGCAGTCTTTGTCTCTGGGTGCATGATTGCGTATCCCTCAACGACATATCTGACCAAGGTCTTTGGAACAGAGATGTTGAGGTCATAGAAGGACATGTGGTCGCCGTTATATGTGCACCAACCAAGAGCAGCTTCAGATAAATCGCCGGTTCCGACCATTAAGGCATCCACATCGTTAGCGATGTCCATCAAAACCTGGGTTCTTTCACGGGCCTGGGCGTTCTCATAGGCAACATTGTGGTTTTGTTCATCGTGCCCAATGTCTTTGAAGTGCAAACGCACGGAGTCACCGATGTTGATCTCGCGGAAGGAAACACCGAGCGATTCTGAAAGAAGGGTGGCGTTGTTGAAGGTTTTCTTACTTGTTCCGAAGGATGGAAGGGTGATGGCGATGATGTCTTTGAGGTCATAGCCAAGTTTCTTGAAAGCCTCAACGGAGACAAGAAGGGCAAGAGTTGAATCAAGACCGCCAGAAAGACCTAAGACAATCTTTTTCTGATGGACGGTTTTGAGTCTTTTCACAAGGGCCATGCTTTGCATGGTGAGAATGAGATTAACTCTTTCGAGGTCAGTTTCTTTGGTTTCTGGTATGAAAGGATTCTTCGCGTAGTGACGGGTCAACGCTTTAGGAGTTTCCAAAGGCATCGAGAAGAAGATCGTTTGGTAATCGTTTTCGTATTTGGCTTTGAATGAATGGTTTCTGTTTCTTTCGGCCTCAAGAAGTTCAATGTCGATTTCAGAAACAGCCTTTTCCATCTTGAATGGGGCTGACTCACAAAGGATCTTTCCGTTCTCGGTGATGATATTGTGCCCACCGAAGATCATGTCGGTTGTGCTTTCGCCATCGCCGGCATTGGCAAGGATGTAGGCGGCAGTCATTTTGTCTGAAGCCGTCTTCAAAAGGCTTGTCGTGTATTCAGCCGAGCCAATAAGTGTAGGCGTGGCACATAAATTAAGAATGACATTCGCGCCTGCCTGTGACGCTTTCGCGGAAGGAACCTCGATGTTGGAGATGTCTTCAGAAAGCTCAACGGCGATTCTGAGTTTTGGGTAATTAGAGTCAACGAAGATCAAATTTGTTCCAAATGGGATCTTTTCTCCAAGTAGATTGATGTAACCCTCTTTCGGTCCCTCAGAGAAATATCTATTGTCAGATGGATAGGCTTTTGGAACGATGCCAAGGATCTCGCCGCCATAGTAAACGACACCGCAGCTATATAGTTTTCCGTTGCTCTTGATTGGAGCGCCAACGGTGAAGAGAAGGTCGTTCTCTTTGGAGGTTTCTTTGAGCTCAACAAGGGCTTTATCGACCAATTCTTCAATAGTTTTGTTGAAGACCAAATCGCCTAAAGTGGCAGAAGTTAGACATAATTCTGGCAAAACGAGAATTTTGACGCCTTCGTTGCTTGCCTCGCTCACAGCCTTGATTATTTCTTCTTTGTTGTGAGTAACGCCAGCGATCTCCACTTCTATTGATTGAGCTGCAACCTTGACGAAGCCAAGAGGATCGGAAAGCTCATTTTTGTCGGAAATCCTTGCAAATCTTGACTTTTCTTTGGCAGAACCCCCTTCGTTCAGGAGTTTTTGGTGAGCCTCATCAGAAAGGATGACGAAGTCTTTTTGACCGTTCTTGGTGATAATAATCCTACCTTCGTTCTCCTCTAATTCTTTCCTTAACTTATCCGTGTTTCGTAGTAATGTGATTGGCTTAATGTCGTTCATAATAATTACCTCTTTGTCATTATACTGTCATTTTTGCTAATGTATTGAAGATTTTGCTAGTTATCATAAAATTGTTGAGATGTTAAAGACCGGCTTAGCGATTCTAAACGCTTATATCCAAACCCCTGCCTCTCTTCACTTCTATAAAAGGATGAAAGAAGAGCTGGGTTCTTTAGGAGTTGCTCTCGATTACAAAACAAACTCCGAAATACTCTCCTATATCACCTCTAACGGCGACCTTTTCGCCAAGGAAATGGAGAAATATGACTTCGTTTTGTATCTAGATAAGGATTTATATGTCTCTGAGATGTTGGCGAAAGCCGGTGTAAAGCTTTTCGACAGCGCAGAGGCTATTAGGCTTTGCGATGACAAGATGCTCACCTATATCTCCTTATCAAATAGTGGAATAAAGATGCCAAAGACGATCTCGGCGCCTCTTAACTACGCTGGAATCGATGATGAGGCCTTCGTTAAACAAGTCGCTAAAGAGTTATCCTTCCCGATCGTGGCCAAAGACAATTTCGGAAGCCTCGGGAAAGAAGTCTATTTAATCAAAAATTACGATGAGCTCGTGTCTTTCGAGAAAGAACATAAGTTCAGCGCCCACTTATATCAGCAGTTCATTGAGTCTAGTAAGGGCCATGATTTCAGAATTATCGTAATCAATGGCAAGGTTGTCGCCTCCATGAAGAGATCCAACGACAACGGCGACTTCAGAAGCAACGTTGCCCAGGGCGGACACGGCGAAGCTATAGAACTTCCAGCCTCCTTTGCTGAAGCTGCCGAGAAAGCTGCGAAGATATTGAACCTCGACTACTGCGGTGTCGATATTCTTGATAACGAGGAAGGCAATCCAGTTCTTTGTGAGGTTAACTCCAATGCCTTCTTACAGGAGATTGAGAGGATTACCGGAAAGAACATCGCAGGCGTGTACGCTAAGCACATTGTAGATACGCTTAAATAACCATTCAAAAAAGAAAAGAGGCAGGTTTTGCTGCCTCTTTTTTATTTTTTGTGGCGATTATTCGGCTTCTTTTGCCGGTTTCTTTTTGCCTTCGTTGGCTTTCTTTAATTCGCCAAGGATCTCTTTAAGGATATCAGCTTCGGTTGGTTCTGGAGTACCTTCCTCTGGTGGGACAGGTCTCTCTTCTGGATGCTTCTCGTAGTATTTCTCGAGAGCAGCAGCCTTAGCGGCGGCT
Organism: uncultured Erysipelotrichaceae bacterium; assembly: GCA_902793515.1. GTDB lineage: Bacteria > Bacillota_I > Bacilli_A > RFN20 > CAG-826 > UBA4951. The sequence continues at coordinate 9,439 of CADBDO010000008.1, forward strand.
TTCTTCTCTTCGATCTTGTTCATGACTTTGACGATGATGAACAAAGTGAGACCGATGATGATGAAAGCGATAACTGCATTGATGAAAGCGCCCCAATCAATGATGGCAGACATCTTATAAGTGAAGGTTGTGCCGTGCTGTTCATAGAGGCCAAGGAGCGAGTTCTTCCACTGGATGAACGAATCACTCTCAACGGTTAAACCGGTAACGCCTTGTTGGGCTGCGAATTCGATAACGCGATCGTTGACCTCGGCCATGGTGAAGGATTGGAGGTTAACGGTTTGTCCATTCTGAAGGAATGCCGCACCCTTCTGGGCGTCAGTTAAGGCTGGAAGGACGGTAACAAGTCCTTTAAGACCTCCCGGAACACCCCAGGTCGCTAAGCTCATCAAGATATTGACGAGTGAAGTGACAATGGCGTTGAACGCGCCGCCGATGACGACGCCGACAGCAAGCATAAAAGCGTTGCCTTTGTTGATGAATGCTTTAAATTCTTCAAAGAATCTCTTAAAAGCACCCTTCTTCTTTGGTTGTTTCTCTCCCATATTTATTGTTCCTCCGAAACAATTGTTGATTTTATGATAGCGCACTCTAACAAAAATTAAATACTTCTATATAAATATGGTGCACATGCGCACGCTATACCAAAAGAGTGCTTCAATGTGTATTAAAACGCTCTAAAAATTAGTAGATTTTTGATACACGAATTTAATAGTGAAAGAGACCTTAAAATTCATCAATTCCCATCGCATTTTTTGCCCTTTAAGTTTTCCACATTTTTATTCGTCAATGTAAGAGTAATTGATTCAGCTAATTTTTTGAGCGATCTCTTTCAAAAAAGAAATTTTATAATCACAAAAGTGGCTAATGAACGGTCTTATTCGCACTATTTGATACACTGTCAAAAATTGATATTTTTATTATTGACTTCATTATCTTTCCTTTGGTGCACGTCAAAATGGCAAAAATACTAGTGTTTTTCATTGTGGAAAACTCTGTGAAAAAGTTTTCAAAAATTTTCTCAAAAATAGGTGTGCATTTTGATTGCAATTTGTTATCCGTTCCTTATGATTATCGGTGCAAGGAAGATGAACCGAATCTTCCAAACATAAATCGGGTCGGTAATGGAGGCGTTTTAAAGCCCCTTATTACTTAATCCCCATGTGTGTGCGAACGCGAAAGGAGCGTTGTATATGTTAAAAGTCAGAAAAAGAGATGAATCGATCGTTGAATTTGATTTATCGAGAATCGAGAAAGCTATCGAAAGAGCTTTCGTCGCGGAACACAAAGAGGCAGATAAGAATATCATTGAGCTTTTAGCTCTCCGTGTCACAGCGGAGTTCAATAAGAAGGTCAACAATGGCATCGTGGATGTTGAAGACATCCAGGACAGCGTTGAAATCGTCTTGATCCAGGCTGGATACGTCGATGTGGCCCACAGCTACATGGACTACCGTAAGAAACATGCGGACATCCGTGAGATCAAGAAGACCGAGCTTAACTATGCCACCGTCGTCGACAACTACCTTAAGATCAGCGACTGGCGTGTTAAGGAGAACAGCACCGTCACTTATTCCGTCGGTGGTCTTATCCTCAGTAACAGCGGCGCGGTTACCGCTAATTACTGGTTAAGCCAGGTTTACGATAAGGAAATCGGTGATGCCCACCGTAATGCGGACATCCACATCCATGACCTTTCCATGCTTACCGGCTATTGCGCTGGCTGGTCCCTCAAACAGCTCATCCAACAGGGTTTGGGTGGCGTTCCAGGCAAGATCACCAGCACCCCAGCTGGCCATTTGAGCACCCTTTGCAACCAGATGGTCAACTTCCTTGGTATTATGCAGAACGAATGGGCGGGAGCTCAGGCATTCAGTTCATTTGACACTTATCTCGCCCCATTCGTTAAGGTTGACAACCTTACCTATAAGCAGGTTAAGCAGTGCATCCAATCCTTCATCTTCGGTGTCAACACCCCATCCCGTTGGGGAACCCAGGCTCCATTCACCAACATCACCCTCGACTGGACTGTCCCAGAGGATCTTAAGAACCTCCCAGCCATTGTCGGTGGCAAAGAAATGGATTTCACCTATGGTGATTGCAAAGCCGAGATGGATATGATCAACAAAGCCTTCATCGAAGTCATGATCGAAGGCGATGCCAATGGCCGTGGATTCCAATACCCAATCCCAACCTATTCCATCACCAGAGAGTTCGATTGGTCCGATACCGAGAACAACCGTCTCCTCTTCACAATGACCGCCAAATACGGCACCCCATACTTCAGCAACTACATCAACAGCGACATGAAGCCAAGTGATGTCCGTTCTATGTGCTGCCGTCTCCGTCTTGACCTCCGTGAGCTCCGTAAGAAGTCCGGTGGTTACTTCGGAAGTGGTGAAAGCACCGGTTCCGTCGGTGTTGTTACCATCAACATGCCACGTATCGCTTACCTTGCCACCAACAAGGAAGACTTCTATGCCAGACTCGATGGCATGATGGATATCGCCGCCCGCTCGCTCAGCATCAAGCGTAAGACCATCACCAAGCTCCTTGAAGCTGGCTTATATCCATACACCAAGCATTACCTTGGCTCCTTCAAGAACCACTTCTCCACCATCGGTCTCGTTGGTATGAACGAAGCTTGCTTAAATGCCCGTTGGATCAAAGCCGACCTCACCACTCAGGCTGCCCAGGACTTCACCGTTGAGGTCCTCAACCACATGAGAGCCCGCCTTTCCGACTATCAGGAAAGATATGGCGACCTCTATAACCTTGAGGCTACCCCAGCTGAGTCCACTGCCTTCCGTCTTGCGAAGCATGACCGTGAGAGATATCCAGACATCCTCACTGCCGGCGGTGCTGGTGAGACCCCTTACTACACCAACAGCTCCCACTTGCCAGTTGGCTACACCGACGATATCTTCGCCGCTCTTGATATCGAAGACAGATTCCAGACCCTTTACACCTCTGGCACCGTCTTCCATACCTTCCTTGGCCAGCGTCTTCCAAACTGGGAGAGCTGCATGAAGCTCGTCCGTAAGATCGCCGAGAACTACAAGCTTCCTTACTACACCATGTCCCCAACCTATTCGATCTGCCAAGATCACGGTTATATCAATGGTGAAGTCCACACCTGCCCAATCTGCGGAAAAGAGGCTGAGGTTTGGTCCCGTATCACCGGTTACTACCGTCCAGTTAAGAACTGGAATGATGGAAAGGCTCAGGAATACAAAGATCGTAAGACCTACATTCCAAACGAGAATTCCCGTCCACACGCTCACGACAGCGCTTGTGAGTGCTGCGAGCACGAAGAGAAGGCTTCCGCTCCAAAAGTGACCAAAGTCATGCTCTTCACTTCCCCAACTTGCCCAAACTGCAAGATGGCGAAGATGATGCTTGATAAAGAAGGCATCGAATACGAACAGATCGACGCTGTTTCAAACAAAGAGACGACCACCGCTTTCGGTATCACCAATGCGCCAACTCTCTTAGTTCCAAATGGTGAAGCTTATGATGCATACGAGAACGCTTCCGACATCAGAGGCTACATCCAGAAGGTGAAAGGCGGAAATGCTGCCTGATATTCTAATCATAGGCGGAGGGGCTGCGGCAATGACCGCGGCCCTTTATTCGCTGAGAGCCGGAAGAAGCGTTAAACTCATCGAGAAGCAAGCGTTCGGCGGTCAAATCGCCGATTCTCCAAGAGTTGAGAACTTCCCATCCATCAAAGAGATTTCTGGCTTAGAATGGTCCAATAACCTTTTCGAGCAGATCACTGCCTTGGGCGCCGAATTCGAGATGGACGAAGTCAAATCCATCGAAAAGAAAGGCGACAACTTTGTTGCCCATTGCGAATATGGCGATTATGAAGGCAGAGCCGTCATCATCGCTAGCGGAGTCAAACACCGTCACTTAGGCATCCCAGGAGAGAACCTCAAAGGCGTCTCTTACTGCGCCGTTTGCGATGGCGCCTTCTATACTGGCAAAGACACGATGGTCATCGGCGATGCCAATAGCGCCCTTCAGTATGCTTTGCTTTTAGCAAAGACCTCCCGTCACGTCGATGTCGTTACCTTGTTTGATAAGTTCTTCGCTGACGATATCCTTGTGAGCGCTCTTAAGTCTCTTCAAAACGTCTCGATCTACCACAACTACAATTCCGTCCGCTTCAACGGCACAGATAAGGTCGAAAGCGTTTCCTTCGAAGGAAGGCTCGACAAGAATCCTATGACGATTGAGATCAATGGTGTCTTCGTCGCTATCGGACAAGTTCCAGATAACGAAAGATTCTCCAATCTCGTCGAATTAGATAAGGGCTTCATCGTTACCGACGAGAACATGGCCACCAAGACCGAAGGCGTCTTTGCCGCCGGTGATTGCAGGGTCAAAAAAATAAGGCAGCTCACCACCGCTTGCAACGATGGTGCGATAGCCGCCTTAAATGCTAATACCTATCTAACGACCAAGTCTCATTCGTAACCACGAAGTTCGACTTTCTCGATATTCTTATCAAGAATGGCCTTCCAAATGAGGGCCTTTTCTTTTGGTACAGGATGGAAACCATGCTCAATGCAGCCATCCCTATCGACGTATTGCTGGAGGAAATGACGTTTCGCCCCAGCGAGCCAAAGAGACATCTTCTCAATGTCTTCAGTCTCATGGAATTCTTCGATGATGGTGGTTCTGAATTCGTAATCGACGAGGTCGGTGTGCATAAGGTAATCGACTGATTCCTCGATGTCTTTGATGTCGACGTTGTCCACTCCAATGGTTTTCGCATATTTCTCTTTGGAGTTCTTGATGTCCATTGCGACATAGTCCACTAGACCTTGCTCGACAGCGATCTTAAGAATCTCTGGCCTAGAGCCATTCGTATCCAACTTAACCTTGTATCCTAAGGCCTTGATTTCACCCAATTTCTCCAGCAAATCCGGCATCAAAGTGCATTCGCCACCCGAAACACAGACGGCATCAAGGACGTTCTTTCTTTTCTCTAAGAACTCTTTGATCTCTTCCCAAGGGATGAAGGCAGGCTTCATTCCAGGAATGACGAGTGCTGAGTTATGACAAAATGGGCAACGCATGTTGCAGCCCGCAAAGAACAAAGTACAGGTGATGTTGTCGTCAAAATCTAGAAGCGAAAGCTTCTCCATTCCACTGAAATCCATATGCCCATATTATAAACCCACGCAAAATAAAGTAGAATAAATGCGATGAGCGAACAAATGTCCTTCTGGAACGAAAACAATGAGCCTTTGGCTGAGCGTCTTAGACCTACATCTATCGATGAGATAGTCGGCCAAGACCATCTTTTAGGCAAAGGCAAAATCCTTCGCAACATGATCGAAAGCGACAAAGTCCCTTCGATGATCTTTTGGGGTCCGCCTGGTGTTGGCAAGACAACGATTGCCAAGGTAATCGCTAACGTCACCAAAGCCGACTTCATCACCTTCTCTGCCGTCACTAGCGGCATCAAAGAAATCAAAACCGTCATGGAAGAAGCGGAGAAGAACCGCTTATTCGGTGGCAAAACCATCGTCTTTGTAGACGAAATCCATAGGTTCAACAAGGCTCAGCAAGACGCTTTCCTTCCTTTTGTTGAGAAAGGGAGCATTATCCTTGTGGGCGCCACAACCGAGAACCCTTCGTTTGAGATCAACAACGCTCTTTTGTCACGTTGCAAAGTCTTCGTCCTCAATCCTTTAGGCGTTGAAGATATTGTTTCCCTTCTTAAGAAAGCCATATCCGACAAGCGCGGATTCGGTGGGATGAAGATCAAAATCAGCAAACAGGTCCTTGAGACAATCGCCACCTTCTCTAATGGGGATGCTAGAGGAGCCTTATCCACCCTTGAGATGGTTGTCCTCAATGGCGATAGACAAGATGACACAATCACCGTCTCCAAAGAGATAGTCGAACAAGTGACTTCAAAGAAGTCTTTCCTATATGACAAGAAAGGCGAGGAACACTATAACCTCATCTCCGCTCTCCATAAATCAATGAGGAACAGCGACCCTGATGCGGCTGTTTATTGGCTAGCTAGGATGCTTGAGGCTGGAGAAGACCCTCTTTATATCGCTAGACGCGTCGTTCGTTTTGCTTCTGAGGATGTCGGACTTGCCGATCCTCGCGCTTTAGATGTCGCAGTTTCTGCTTATCAGGCCTGCCACTTCATCGGCGTTCCTGAATGCAACGTCTCTCTTACCGAAGCGGTCGTCTACATGGCGATGTCCCCAAAATCAAATGCGATGGAAGTCGCTTACAATAGAGCGGCAGAAGACGCGAGAAAGATGGTTGATGAGCCAGTTCCTCTTGTTATTAGGAACGCTCCAACGAAACTCATGAAAGAGCTTGGTTATGGGGATGGCTATATCTACGCTCACGACACCAAAGAAAAAATCGCCAGCATGCAGTGTCTTCCTGATTCGCTTGTTGGCAAAGAATACTTCACCCCTGGAAACCAAGGCTTAGAAGCCAAATACAAAGCCCGCCTCGAAGAGATAAAGAAATGGAAAGAGGCGCACTCTAAGAAGCAAAAGTAGGCC
>CADBDO010000009.1 GCA_902793515.1 uncultured Erysipelotrichaceae bacterium
AACGACGAACTTGGTGAAGTTCCATTTGATGTCCGGGTTCTCTTTGTATTTGCGGTCCTTCATTTTGGCGACCGCTTTCATCATGAGGGCCTTTGGTCCCTTGCCAAATGATTCGAAGCCTTTCTTGCTCTTGAGATATTTGAAGAGAGGGATCTCGTTCTCACCGTTGACGTCGCTTTTCTTCATCTGAGGGAAGGTGGTGTCATATTTGAGGGTGCAGAACTCATGGATCTCCTCATCGCTTCCTGGAGCCTGGCCCGCGAATTGGTTGCATGGGACATCAATGATCTCGAGTCCTTTCTCATGGTATTTCTTATACATCTCCTCGATTGGAGCGTACTGAGGGGTGAATCCGCATCCTGTCGCGGTATTGACGACAAGGATGACTTTGCCTTCGAACTCCTTAAGCGAGAGTTCGCTGCCATCCGCGCGTGTAACATTTAAATCATAGATTGAGCTCATAACTTTTCTCCTTTGTTTACCAGTTCCCTTTAAGCATCTTGTCGAGTAGTCCCTTGAAGAGGATGAATTCCTCATCGCTTAACCAATGGTCTTGATAGATGCAGCTAGGGATATTCACAGCCTTCTCTCTTAAGGCGAGGCCTTTATCCGTTAGGACGATAACGATGTTCCTCTTGTCCTCCTTGTCCTTCTCAATATCGATGTAGCCCTTCTTCTTAAGTTTCTTTAAGAGTTCGGTCAAGGTGTTGGCCTTGAGGTAGAGGGCTTCCACCAAATCCTTCTCATTCACTTTCCTCTTCTCCCATAACACCATCATCGTGATGTACTGGGTGTAAGTGAGATCAAGCTCTTTGAGGAGAGGCTGGTACCTTCTAAGGATCTTGTTGGCCACCGCATACGTCGGGAAGCAGATTTGATTCTTGAGGTAGAGGGATTCGAATTTGAGGTTCTCGTTATTTTCCATGACTTAATTATATCGTATCCGACATATTAAACAAGAAAAATGAAAGGTAAAGAAAAAAGACCCTGTAAAACAGGGTCTTAGTTTTTAAGTTCTCACTCAGTTGAAGGCGATTGTGTGTAATTCGCACTTGCCTTTGCCAACATACTCTAAGAATAAAGCATGCTTGCCCTTCTCGACTTTGATCTCGGTCTTGAAGGTGGCGAGTTCCTTAGAAGGCTTGACTTCGACTTTGCCGACTTCCTTCTCATCGATGAAGACTTTGAAGTAGCCGTCGACTTTGCCTTTTAAGGTGATGGAGAAATCGACTTTCTCATTCTTGAAGTCGAAGTATTTCCATCCGGCTTTGACGCCGTTATAGACATTGGCGATATATGGAACTGGCTTCTCGTCCTTGCTCTGGGTGAAGTATGGCTTGCCTAAGCATTTGAATGGGCTCATGAAGCAGTTGCCTTTTGGAGAGGTGAGGTTGCAAGCGATGTAGGCTGGGTAGGAACCTTCGGCTCTGAGAGGTCCGCCGTTTAAGCCACAGGAAGTGACTTCGACCTGTTTGATGCTGCCGTCTTTCTCGATCTTGATCTCTTCGGCGCAGGCCTGACGGGAGAAGCAATCTCTGTTGGTCTGACGGTGATAGAAGATATAGTGCTTGTCACCGATGGTGAGGATGGAACCGTGGGTATTGCCGGTGAAGTTGCTCGCGGTCTTTGGATCTTTGTGGTTGCCAAGGCCGATGTCACCGATTGAGATGATGGTGCCGCCGAAGTGGAACTCACCGTCTGGTTTATCGGAGATGGCGTAGCAGAGCTCGTGTCCGAGGAAGGAAGAATAGATGAAGTAATATTTGTCACCGATCTTTCTCATGGAGGAAGCCTCGAAGAACTCGTGGCCTTCCCATTCGGTGCCTTTAGAGTTTCTCTTGACCTTGCAGATGATCTTTGGCTCGCCGATGATGGTCATCATGTCTTTGTCGAGCTTGCAGCAAGTCGCGCCTTCTTTGGACTGCTTGCCCATGGTGAGTGGGTAATGGACTGGTCCGAAGCCGGTGTAGAGATAGACGTCATTGCCTTCGACGTAGACGCCTGGGTCAAAGGCGAAGCCATCGCCTTTCTTTCTGCCTAAATGGGTGCCATCGGCGTGGTGAACGTAGCCGATTGGCTTGAACTGTCCGCATGGGGTATCGCAGACGGCGACGCCGATCTCATTGTGGTAAGCGGCGAAGTAGTAGAGATAGTACTTTCCATCTGGGCCCTGGATGGCATCTGGGGCGTAAAGAGGGCTTCTGCCCTTCTTGCCGTTATGTGGGTCATCGCTTCTCTTGAAGATGACGCCTTCATAACGCCAGTCGCTGAGATCATCGATTGGGGCGCTATAGGTGATATGATCCAAAACGCAGAAATCGTGGCCGTTGAAGCGATCATGTGAACCATAGATGTAGACTCTGTCGCCAAAGATATGAGGTTCGGCATCAGGGACGTATTCATCTAATGGCAAATAAGGATTGAATACTTGCTGTTTCATTTGTTCTCCTCCAGTATTTCCTCACGGTAATCCCTTGGGGTTTTACCGATAATTTTCAAAAAGTTACGGTTGAAGGTGCGAAGCGAGTCGTAACCGACTTCCTCCGCCACTTCTTGGATTTGGACATCTTCCCTCTTGAGGAGTTCGATGGCCTTTTGGACCCTGAAACGGTTGAGGTAACTTCTGAAGTTCTCCTTTAAGCCGTCGTTGACCACGTTAGAAAGGTAATGGTAGTCATAGCCGACTTTCTTCGAGAAGTCATCAAGGGAGATGTTGCTCTTGTAGTTCTCTTCAACGTAAGAGAGAACCTGCCCAACGAGGGTGGTGAACTTCTTTTCCCTTGGCATCTTCGGGAGCTTGTTATAGATGCTCGCGATGAAATAAAAAGCACTGCGGATAAGATAAGGGTCGCCGGAGTGCTTTATGTCCTCTATAAGATTCAGGTATTTGTCGAATTTGAAGACAGGGTTGACTGCACACTCCTTGACCGTCGATGGGTAAAACGCATCGACGTGGTCAGGAGAGAAAATGCAGAGGTAGCTTTTCGAAGAACCGACGGTCTCGTAGAGATGAATCTGATTCGGAAGGATGAGAGCGGCCTCACCTGCGTGAAGCGTGAAATCATTCTTGTCGATCGAGACTTTTAACAGTCCTTCGTAGCAATAAAGGAACTCAAAGCTGTCATGAAAATGGGCGGAAAACGTAAGATTCACGTCGTCTTGATGATAGAGGTAGTTCACCCTGTTGGAACGACCCTCCTCAAACGAGACCGTCTTCTCTGACATCGATGATAAGACTCCTTTAATCTTCTATCTGTTTGATAAGAGGATAGATGCTCTTGTATTTGGCGTGTTTGGCGCGGTAGTAAGCGAACTTCGACTCGTTAGGGAAGTAGACTTTCGCTTTCTTGATGATCTTGGCGGCCGCTTTGGCGCAAGACTCGTATTTTCCATCTCCAACCATGCCAAGGATGGCGCCGCCGAAGGATGGTCCTTCGTTGCCGTCGAGCTTGGAAAGCTGGATTTCGAAGATGTCAGCGAAGATCTGGCACCACTCCTCACTACGGAAGCCTCCGCCAGAGATGGTGGCCATCTGTGGGCAAGCGCCGTCTTCTTTGGCGGCGTCAAGGCAATCCTTGAGGGAGAAGGCGACACCTTCCATGACGGCTCTAGACATATCGGCCTTGGTGGTCGTGGAGTCTAAGCCAAGGAAAGCTGCTCTCACTTTGACATCGTTATATGGGGAACGTTCGCCAGCGAGGTATGGCATGAAGAAGACATTGCTCTCCTTCGCGCCTTTGACATCGATCTCGTCTTTGGCGAAGTCTTCGGTCTCTCTGATCTGCTCTAACCACCACTTACGGGCACTTGCGGCGCTAAGGGTGCAGCCAAGAAGATGGTAAGCACCTGCGGCATCGCAGAATGAGTGAAGGGCGTTTTTGACGTCTGGGCAGAAATGGGAGGAGGAGATGAAGATGGTTCCGGAGGTGCCAAGGGAGATATTGCATCTTCCTTCGCCGATGGTTCCGGTTCCAATAGCGGAGCCAGCATTGTCTCCAGCGCCAGCAACGAGTTTGCACTCACCTTCGATTCCGAATTCTTTGGCGAATTCTTCTTTGAGGGTGCCGATGACGTCGCTAGACTCATGGAGCTCTGGCATCATCTCTTCGGTAATGCCGCAGATGTCGAGCATTTCTTTGGAGTATTTGCGGTTCTTGACGTCTAAGAGCAAGAAGCCGCTGGCATCGCTATAGTCAGTGACGAATTTGCCACTGAGCATGTAGTTAAGATAGTCCTTTGGAAGCATGATCTTCTTCGTAGCGGCGAAGACATTTGGCTCATGCTTTTTGACCCAGAGGATCTTTGGTGCGGTGAAACCGGCGAAGGCGATGTTGCCGGTTAATTCGGTTAATTTCGCCTTGCCGATATTGTTATTGAGGTAGTCAGTTTCTTCCTGGCTTCTTCCATCGTTCCAGAGGATGGCTGGACGAAGGACTTTGTCATTCTCATCGAGCATGACAAGGCCGTGCATCTGACCGGCGATACCAATCGCTTTGACGTGACTTTCGCCAGTGACGCGCACTAATTCTTTGATGGCTTGCTTGCAAGCGCTGAACCAGAGGGAAGGTTCTTGCTCCGACCAGAATTCATGTGGATGGGAGCAATCATAAGGGACACTAGCTTTGGCACAGATTTTTCCGTCTTCGCGGACGAATAAGGCCTTGAGGGCGCTAGTCCCGAGGTCAATGCCAATGTAGTGGTCCATTATTTCTTACCGAACATGACCTGGTTGAGGATTTCCTGGAGTTCTTCCTCGTCGCCGCTGCCTGGATCTTCGCAGACCTTGGCTTCGAGAGCGTGGGCAGCTAAATCTTCAAGGGTAGCGGAATGATCGCGGATCTTGGCACCGATGCCGGTCTTGAAGGAAGCATATCTGCCTTCGACGAACTTGTCGATGCGGCCATCTTTGATGAGGGCTTCGGCATTGAGGAGACCTAAAGCGAAGGTATCCATACCAAGGACGAAGGCCTTGAACATATCTTCATAGGTGTTGGAAGCGCGGCGGTTCTTGGCGTCGAAGTTGAAGCCACCGGTAAGTCCACCGGCTTTGATGACTTCGAGCATGGCGAAGGTGGCGCTGTAAACGTTGGCTGGGAAACGGTCGACATCCCATCCGAGGAGCATATCGCCTTCGTTGGCGTCGATGGAACCGAGCATGCCGTTCATGGCGGAGATGCGGAGTTCGTGTTCGAAGGTGTGGCCAGCTAAGGTAGCGTGGTTGGCTTCGATGTTCATCTTGAAGTCTTTGTCGAGACCGTACTGACGGAGGAATCCGATGGCGGTAGCGGCATCAAAGTCATACTGGTGCTTTGTTGGCTCTTTTGGTTTTGGTTCGATGTAGAAGTCGCCTTTGAAACCGATCTTGCGGCCGTAGTCACGGGCACATCTCATAAGGTTGGCGATGTTCTCTTGTTCGAACTTGACGTCGGTGTTGAGAAGGGTTTCGTAGCCTTCACGTCCACCCCAGAAGACATAGCCTTTGCCACCGAGTTTGACGCAGAGCTCAAGAGCTTTCTTGATCTGGGCGGCGGCGAAGCAGTAGACTTCGGCGGAGTTGCTGGAACCAGCACCGTTCATGAAACGGCGGTGTCCGAAGGCGTTGGCGGTTGACCAAAGAAGCTTGATGCCGGTCTCCTGCTGTTTCTTGAGGAGGTAGTCACCGATCTCATCGAGTCTCTGGTACATGACGGTGATGTCGTCGCACTCTGGGACGAGGTCGACATCGTGGAAGCAGTAGTATTCGATGCCCATCTTCTGCATGAATTCGAAGCCGGCGTCGACTTTGGCTTTGGCGTAGCCCATTGGGTCTTTTTCTTTATCGACTCCCCAGGACTTGTCCATGGTGTTGCCGCCGAACATGTCGGTACCGGCAGCGCCGAGGTTGTGCCACCAGGCCATGGCGAATGGCATCCAATCTTTCATTGGCTTGCCAAGGACGATGCGGTTGGCATCGTAGTACTTGAACGCGAATGGTTCAGTTGAGGTTGGTCCTTTGTATTGGACCGCTTTGACGAATGGGAAATATTCCATAAAAGGGTAAACTCCTTGTGTTTGTGTCCATTCTATAGGTGAAAGCGCTTCCATTTAAGGGCAGATGTTTTCCCCTACTAGACAAAAATTATGTTTGTGGACTTTATTGTAGGCCTATGTATGCGCGTTTGCAATTAATGTTCACACGCAGGAAGGGTTTTGGTCCATATTTTTGATTTGTAAATGAAATATCGGTAAGTCGGTAGAAGAAACCCCTCCTGCTTTTGTCCATTTTTCCTTGTGATTCTGTTTTGAGATAAAAACCCAAATCCTCGTGAGCGGTTTCTTTCGATGGGATGCACTCTTTTTGATTGCCAGAGAGTAGAGAAATCATTTTAATGCAACCTCATTGAAATAAACGTTACAAGTAAGGCGAAACCCTAACTTTTGGCGCATCTTGCTACAACATGTAAAAAATTTGTAAATCTGTCCAATCTCGAGCTTCGTTTGAGCGTGGCTGATTCTTTGGCTATTATTCCGCTTTTTGGAATGGCAAATAGTTAAGGGGGAACCGCTTACATAACAAAATGGATACAACCTTACTCCCCTAAAAGATATAATGATTTCCAATAAAAAGACTTTGGTTAGTTTTCTAACTAAAAAGGAGGTGTCTTTAATGCAATTTGATGACAAAATCGTTGGCTTCGGCCTCACATTCGATGATGTTCTCCTCATCCCTAGGTATAGCGAGATCACACCTGACATGGTTACTCTCAAAACCCGTCTCACCAGAAACCTTAATATCAACGTCCCTCTCATGAGCGCGGCGATGGATACCGTCACTGAGCATCAGATGGCGATCGCTTTGGCCGAGAATGGCGGCGTCGGCGTCATCCATAAGAATATGTCCATCGAAGCCCAGGCCGCTGAGATCAAGATGGTCAAGGACACCGTTGTTTCCCAAGAAGAATATCCAAATGCCATCTTAGATAAGAATGGCAAGCTCCTTGTCGGCGCGTCGATTGGCATCAAAGCCGAGAAGCTCGAAAGAGCCAAAGCCCTTGCTGAAGCAGGCGTCGACTTCCTCATCCTCGATAGTGCCCACGGCAATAGCAAAAACGTCGTCGAGGCCTTAAAAGATCTTAAGAAGAACTTCCCAACTATTGATATCGTTGCCGGTAACGTGGCCACCTACGAAGGTGCCAAACGCCTTGCCGAGAATGGCGCTGACGCCATCAAAGTCGGTATGGGCCCTGGCTCCATCTGCACCACTCGTGTCATCTCCGGTATGGGCGTCCCACAGATCACCGCTATCATGGATTGCTCCAAAGCCTGCAAAGAACATAACATCCCTCTCATCGCCGATGGCGGCATCCGCTACTCGGGCGATATCGTCAAAGCCATCGTCGCTGGCGCTGACTCAGTCATGCTTGGTGCCATCTTCGGCTCCACCTCTGAAGCCCCTGGCAACACCGTCATCATCAATGGCAAAAAATACAAGCAGTACCGTGGCATGGGTTCCTTAGCCGCTATGGCACAAGCCAATGGTTCTAGCGACCGTTACTTCCAAGACCCACATAAGAAACTCGTCGCCGAAGGCGTTGAGGCCCTTGTCCCTTGCAAAGGAAGCGCCTCTGAAATCATCTTCGAGCTTCTTGGAGGTCTTCGTTCAGGTATGGGTTATGAAGGTGCGAAAGACCTCGAAACCCTTCAGAAGGAAGCCAAATTCCTTCGCATCACATCGGCATCTCTCAAAGAGAGCCATCCTCACGATGTCACCCTTGAAAAAGAAAGTTCTAACTACTGGAGGCCATAATTAAATGGAGAAAATCATTGTTGTTGACTTCGGTGGTCACGCTTCGCAAGTGATCGCCCGCCGCATCAGAGAAAGCCACGTCTACTCTGAGATCGCCGCCTATGACACGGAGATCGAAGCCCTTAAGAGCGAAGACGTCGAAGGCATCGTCCTTGGCGATTGCCTTGAAGCGGATGGCGCTTCCCTTCCATCATGGGTCTACGAACTTAAGAAACCTATCTTAGCCGTCACCTACGGCGCTAAGCTCGTGAAGAAGGAATTCGGGGACAAGCTCCCTTCTAACGTCACCGTTGGCGAATTCTCCGAGGAAGGCGAGAACAAAGATCTTGAGAACTTCCTCTTCAATATCGTCAAAGCGAAAAAGAACTGGGATGGCAAATCCTTCGCCGAAGGCATGATTGAGCAAATCAGAAAGCAAGTCGGCGACAAGAAAGTCATCTGCGCTCTCTCTGGAGGCGTTGATTCCGCGGTTACCGCTGCCCTTATCGCTAAGGCGATCGGCAAGAATCTCCACTGCTACTTCATCAACCATGGCTTACTTAGAAAAGGTGAGCCAGAACAAGTCTGCGCGACCTTCGATAACAACCCAGACCTCCCTCTCGATTTCCATTATCTCGATAGAGAGGATCTCTTCCTTGATAAGCTCAAAGGCGTCACCGATCCTGAGCAAAAACGCAAAATCATCGGCAAAACCTTCATCGATGTCTTCGCTGAGGCCTTAACCGGCAACACCGAAGGTGCCTATCTTGCCCAAGGCACCATCTACCCAGACCGCATTGAGTCTGGCATGGGCAAAGGCAAACTCATCAAGAGCCACCACAATGTCGGCGGCCTTCCAAAAGACCTCCCATTCCTTGGTCTTGTTGAGCCTCTCAAAGACTTATTCAAAGACGAGGTCCGTGAAGTCGGAAGATACCTTGGCTTACCAGAAGAGCAAGTCTCCCGTCAGCCATTCCCAGGCCCAGGCATCGGAGTCCGTTGCCTTGGTGAGCTCCGCAAAGAGAAACTCGACATCCTCCGTGATGCCGACCTCATCTGGAGAGAAGAGATTGAGAAGAGCGGAATCAAACGCCCATCCCAATACTTCGCCGTCCTTACCAACATCAAGTCCGTCGGTATTGCTGACGGTGACAGAAGCTATGATTACGCGATTGCCTTAAGAGCGGTCGATACGATTGACTTCTGCACTGCTAAGGTCTCTGATATCCCAATGAGCCTCATCAGAAAGGTTGCTTACCGCATCACTCACGAGGTCAAAGGCGTCAACCGTGTCCTCTTCGATGCGACTGACAAACCAACTTCGACCATTGAGTTCGAATAAAAAGAACCCCCTTCCGATTGGAGGGGGTTTTTATTACTTGGAGGATAAGCTCGCTATTTGAGCGTTAGCCCAACACCACACAAGGGATAGTCTGTCGCCAAACTCTTCTTTGCCATATGTGTCAAACAAAAGAGTCATTCCTTCAAAGTTCGGAACATATTCGCCTTCTCCAAGGCGTTTCTCCCCTTCTGTGATTCTGAAATCGCGTTCGCCAGTGAACTGGAAGTCAATTTTGCTTCCTTTGTAGGTGCCCTCCATCTTTCCGGTGAAAGGCGTTTGGTCATATGAATACAAATACAATTCCCCGTCTTCGGTGCACCAATAATTGTTAATGCAGTACCTGGCATCGAGTTCTTCCCAAGTAAGCGACCGCTTCTTCAAGACAATTTCGTCTTTGTGTGCGAAATATGGATCGCCCGATTCTTGCAAATACCTGCCCGTTTCAAAAACAGCGGAGTCGTTGTCCTTCAAATCTTTGAAATCAAGGCCAAACGATAATGTGGAAGTTGGACGACTTAGGACACTTTCTTCTGGCTCTAAATTAATTCCAATATATCGATAGCGGTCATAATCAGCACAGAACGTCGCAATCGCCTTGGTTTCCTCGTTGTTAATGAGTATCTTTGCAAAACCATACTCGGTCCTCTCGCCTTGAACGACGATCGATATCCTTCCCTCCTCATCAGACCAAATGACGTTTCTTTCGAAGAGCTTCCCAAATGCGCTTTCAGAGGACTTACAGGAAGCTAAAAACGACACGGAAAAAGAAGTCATTACTAGCGTTAGGGGTTTTTTAGATCCTTTAATAAAGCACATAATACGCCACATTAGAGCCCTTTCTGCCTGCTCGTTTGTCCAGGGGACATTTTTTATTTCTTGTTTGGGAGGTAATAGTACTTGCCTTCTTTGGCAACGAGGGTGACATCCTCTTTATAAGGCTCACTCTCGAGGATGGTTTCATTGGATGAAAGACCGCTTTGATGCTCAATCCTTTGGATGGTGCCTCTAGAGACTTCTTTGTAATCGAGATCCTTGTTGAAGATGGTGAGAGGTTTCATTAAGAAGCCCTTAACGCCTTTTCTCCTTCTCTTTCCCTCTTCGAGGTTCACCCCTAAGCGTTCCATATGCTCTTCATGCCAGCCTTTTAATTTGGTGAGGCTGTCTTCAGATTGCTTCATGTATGGCACGCATAAGGCGTTGCTGTTTTCTCTAGATATCGCACCTAGGTTAAGCGCGTATGTGAGATCGGATATCTCCTTGATGACCCTTAGGAGCATCTGCTGATACTGGTACCAGAGTTCCGCGTCTTCCGTGGCTTTCTCGTATCCTTTGAAATCAAGCCTTTGCTTTGAGGAGATCTCTTGGAGAGAAAGGTTGGCCTGGCCAAGAAGCTCAACGCATTCATGCTCAAGGTTACGGAGATGGGTGAGCTCTCTGGTTCTTAATTCATGGTTCTCGATTATCTCGACCTCGAAGACGCTCGTCTTCTGGACTTCGGCGATAAGGGCCATGACCTTGCTTTTGAATTCGTTGTTGCTCCATGAGGAGAGTTTCTCCAAGCGGGCGTTCATGTCTTTGAGGTTGCCGTTTATCTGCGACATGAAATACTGACCGACGACGAGGGAGGCGACGCTCATGATGCCGCTCGCGGCACTTAAGGCTGTGGCGGCTTTTAGTTTATCCGCCCCAACGGCGACGAGGTTTGCCTGGCCGGCGATCGTGCCGTCCGCAAGCCTATATGTGGCACGGACAGCGCCTTCGAGTTTCTTCGATTGGTCTAAGACGGCGCCGGCAGGGATGACGGCCTGATATAAAGTCGTTCCGGTTCCACTTGCTAAATGAAGGGCCGAGGAAGTCGTGAAGTTCGCTGCCGTCTTAACCGCGCCAGGGATGCTCTGATTGATCCTTTTGATGATCTCGCTGTCTTTGATCTCGACGAGCCTTGCTTCGTCTTCTTTCTCTAAGGCAGGGATCTCTTTGAAAGCGATGGCCATCGCCTCTTCTTTGCTTTCCTTTGTCTTTGAACCTTTGCGCTTAAGAAGCAAGGCAACAGCAAAAAGGACGATGCCAAGCAAAGCGAGCGCACCGATGACGATAGCGATGATGAGGAATGGATCCATAGTTTATAAGGGAATGGTACTCCCTTATTAATTGTTAGATAGATTTGAGGGCGTTCACAAGGTCTAAGCACTCAGACTTGGTGATACCGGATAGAGCGATCCTCACCTTGTCTTCGTCGATTGGGACGACGTAGAAGTGTTTCTCGGCAAGGGCATCGAATGTAGCGACTGCGTTCTCCACTTTAAGAGTGAGGAAGAAGCCTGATTTGTATGGGTAATGTTTGATGCCTGCTTCATCAAGAAGGGAAGTGAGGTAATTGCCTCTTTCGACGAGGGCCATCTTGTTGACGCCAATTTCCTCGATGACTTTCTTGACCGCTTCCTTGTCATTAAGGACTTCACCGATTGAATGAAGGACTGGTCCGACTGGAGAAGAGACGGTTCCTCTTACTTGGGCTCTGAAAGCGTTGCCGATATCGTCTTTGCTTTCTTTGTCTGGGCAAAGGGCGATGAAGGCGCCGCATCTAAAGCCATAGACAGCAAAAGATTTGGAGCAAGAGAAGATGATGACAGGGAGGAAGTTCAAATTACCTTCAAGCATCTCAAAGAGAGGGCACTCAGTGTCTGAGAAGTTGTAATAAGCGATATCGAAGAGAACGATGAGCTCCCCTTCTTCGCCTTTCTTGTTGAGATAGGCGAATAAGTCTTCGTATTCCTTTTTGGACATGCTGTAACCGGTTGGGTTCTCGCATGGGTCGTTGATGAGAAGAAGGGCTCTGCCTTTCTTAGCCATCTCATCATCGACTTCTTCTTTGATACTACTAAGGTTCCAGTTATCGGATTCATCGAAGAGCTTGTAGGTTCTATGTGAGCAGTTGGCTTTCTTGGCGATGAGCTTATAGTTCGACCACATGACATCTGGGAGGATGACGTGGCTATCTGCATCAGTGAAAAGATTGAAAGCGATCGAGAGGGCTCCGGTTCCGCCTAAGGTGGCACCAAAGAAGATCTCATTCTTCTCTTTGATGGTCTTAAGTCTTTCCCCGAAAGCGTAGCTAAGGATGCCTTTCTTATAGTTCTCATGTCCCGTTACCGCAGCGTAGGCCATCTTCTCGGAGAATTTCTCCTTGATGGCGTTCTCAATGGTTGGGACTCTTCCGAATTTCTTCTCTTCGTCGTAATAAGCGCCGACTGAGGCGTTGATGGTTTTGAAACCTTTCTTCGCGTCTTTGTTTGCAAGACCGGAGATAGTCAAAATGTCATGTTTGTTGAGAGAGGATTTAGAACGGAGGGCAACGTAATCTTTTTTCATACTCCACATTTTATATGCATTGAGGCGTTTTTCTATAGAAAAATGAAGGTAAGCGTTTACATCTTTATTTTCGTCTTTTCCCACAAAAGTAAAGAACGAGAAAGACCCGTTTTTGGGAAGGGCCCCGGATACTTTCAATCACGATGAAAAACAATTATTGAATTTGCTATTTGGTTTTTGCTAAAGTCAGGCTAACAAAGGAGGCTTTGGGAAAAATGAAAACAAAAAATATCGCTTCATCGCTGATTCTATGGTTCCTTCTTTCTTCATGCACCCCTAGCGTTCAACGCTCATCAACTTCTTTGATGGAGTCGAATTCATCTTTGGAAGAGTCATCTTTAGCCTACCCAAGTGAATCGAGCGTTGCTACCACCTCGTCTTCTTCTTTGTTAGTAGAACCTAGCGAATCATCAAATACGCCAAGAGAACGCATCTTCGCTTTCACGGTTAAGATATATCAGTCATACGTCACTATGGACGATTACGGGAGAACTGGTCTAAGGTTTGATACCTCATTCAAGATCGAGGCAGGAGAACCCTTATATACCACAACTGAAGAGATGCGTAAGTTCTATCACGAGATGATTCATCCTGAATATTCCGCGCACGGAGGGGCATATAGCATCAACTACCTCTACACCAACCCGGAATGCACCACATACTATCAAGCTGGCGCACCGATAATGGGGAACTCAACCTTCTACTATTATGGTTCTGGCTAGAGCCATAAATATTCTTTGAGCGGTTTCTACCCCTTCAGTCGTCTTAATCTTTGGAGGAACAGGACATATGAAAAAGCAGACACTTTTATTTCCTTTATTCGCTCTTTTGCTTGCCGGTTGTGGCGCACCACCGCCTTCACAAGGCTCTAACGAGACTAGCATCGGCCTTTCGAGCGCAGATCCAAGCGTGACCTGCTCAGGCATGACGACCGCTCCATCGGAGGAAAGCTCTAGTTCCATCAATTTGGAAGAATATATTTCATCGGTTATTGCGGAATTCGAAAGCTCAAGCAGGCACACTCCAGATTTCCCTCCTGGAGTAAGGAAACCAGTCGTCTATTTCTATCCTGAGGAAGAAATGGATCTTACCGTTACTTTCTATGACGAAGATAGACTCATGACCACCTATCCTAAGTATGAAGGTGGTTGGAACATCCATCTTAAAGAAGATGGCACTTTCACAACCGGCGACAGTGACAGAGAGTATTACGCGATCTTCTTCGATGAGGTTCCTAACTACACATGTAACTTCACTGAAGGTTTCTACGTTACCAAAGATAATGCGATCTCCTTCTTAGAAGAGAAGATGGACTTTATGGGATTCACCAACCGTGAGACAGATGAGTTCATCATGTACTGGCTTCCGATCCTTGAAAGCAATGAGAAATCTCTCGTTTACTTTGAGCAAACCGAAGAGAGAAACGAGGAATGCCCATTAGGCTTCTCCGTAGAGCCGGACACTCTTATCAGAACGATCATCCACATCAAGAAAGTGAATGAGCCTACCTATATACAAGAACAAACCTTAACCCATTACGAGAGAAGCGGATTCACCGTCACCGAATGGGGTGGGACCGAACACTAAAGAGGCAAAACCTTATGAAAAAACAATTATTGCTGATTCCTTTTGCCACTCTCCTACTTGGAGGATGCGGAAGGCCAGCGTCAGACGTACCAGTCAAAAAGCCGATAATCTACTTCTATCCTGAAAAAGAGATGGATCTTGAAGTCAAATTCGTTTCTGATGAGAGGCTTTTGACCACATATCCTAAGTATGATGATGGCTGGGATATCCATCTCAAAGAAGATGGAACCTTCACTGTCCCTGGAAGTAATAGAGAGTTTTACGCCCTCTTCTTCGATGAGAAACCTAATTACATCTGTGACTTCGATGAAGGATTCTATGTAACTAAGGAGAACGCTATAACGTTCTTAGAGGAAAAGATGGATTTCATTGGCTATACGAATAGAGAAGTCGATGAATTCATCATGTTCTGGTTACCAGTCCTTGAGAACAACGAGAAGTCCCTTGTCTACTTTGAGCAGACTGAGGAAAGGAATGAAGAATGTCCTCTACTTTTCTCTATTGAACCTGAAACCCTTATCAGAACAATCATCCATATCAAGAAGGTTGATGAAGCCACTTCCATAAAAGAGCAAGAGCTTCGTCATTACGAAAGAAAAGGCTTCACCGTCACTGAGTGGGGCGGAACCGAACACTAAGGAGAAACGCATATGAAGAAACAATTGTTAATCTTCCCTTTGTTTGGACTTCTTTTAGGAAGCTGCGGGACGACAGATACCACTTCATCCCTTTCTGGCAAAGAAACCACTTCATCCTCTTCAAGCGTAGAGGATACTTGTTCAGACACATATGATTACGATCACCTTGTCCCTATGAAACCAATCATCTACTTCTACCCCGAGGAAGAGATGGATCTAAAGGTCACATACGTTCAAGACGAAAGGCTTTTGACCACTTACCCTAAGTATGAGGATGGCTGGGACATCCACCTTAAGGAAGATGGCACATTCACCTTGAAAGGAAGCGAGAGAGAATACTACGCTTTATACTTCGATGAGATCGGTAACTACGAAACTGATTGGAGTGAAGGATTCTACGTGACCAAAGAGAACGCGATATCCTTCTTAGAGGAGAAGATGGACTATATCGGCTATACAAACAGAGAGACCGATGAGTTCATCATGTATTGGCTCCCTGTCTTAGAGAACAATGAGAAATCACTCATCTACTTCGAGCAAACCGAGGAGAGGAACGAGGAATGCCCTCTTGAGCTCTCAGTAGAGCCCGACACAACGATCAGGACCCTCATGCACATCAAGAAAGTGGATGAAGAGACTCCTATCAAGGAACAGACCTTGACCCATTATGAAAGAAGCGGATTCACCGTCACCGAATGGGGTGGCGTCGAATACTGATTAAAAAATACAATGAAGACCGTCTAGAATAGGCGGTTTTTATTTGAGATTT
>CADBDO010000010.1 GCA_902793515.1 uncultured Erysipelotrichaceae bacterium
TTCCGTCAAAACCTCTATCACCGACTATTTCAAATCGAAGACGGCGAATAACCTTCTGTCCGCTAACGATAGAAGCGACATGCCTTTCGTCATCACCGTTCATAATGACGTTGAGCAAGCCCGCAATTTCACCTTCCTTTTCCCGTTCGTCTTCTTCCTTGTCGCGGTTCTTGTCATCTTGACGACCACCTCGCAAATCATCCTCAAAGAAAGGATGCAGATTGGCACGATGAAAGCCTTAGGCCTCAAAAACAGCGAGGTCATGTCTTTGTATGTCTCGATTACCCTCGCTTTGGTGGGTGCAGGAACCCTTATCGGAGAGATCGTCGGTCCTATCCTCATCCCTTGGATCATGGACAAGAAATACGCTATTATCTACACCCTTCCTAAGCTTAGCTATGTTTTCCCTTGGGTAACGGGTATCTTGACCGCAGTGTCTTTCCTTCTTATCGCAGGAGGCGTCACTTATTTCATCGCCAGAAGAGAAATCTCCCTTAAGCCTTGCGAATCGATGAGGCCTCGCCCAAGGGTTATGAAATCTTATTCGCTTAAGAACGAACCTAAGCATGGCATCGCTTTCTTATCGCTCAAGATGGCTCTAAGAAACATGTTTAGCGACGTCGTCAAGTCCATCATGGTCATCGTCGGCATCGTCGGATGCACGGCCCTTCTTGTCTGTGGCTTTGGCATCGAAGACACGATTAACTATGGCCTTGATCACGATATGAAATTGGGCAATAGCCAAGATATATCTCTGACCTTCTCCTCAATCAAAACGAAAGAGGATGTTGAAAGCGATCTCCTCGCCATCGAAGGTGTCGAATCCTTTGAGATGTATACAAGAGCGACCTCGACAATCGGCTACGAAGAAGGACATTCTGCCGACTCTTTCATCTACGTTTTGGGCGAAAACGGCAGCAAAACCCACATGAAATTTGTTCCAGACATGCCTCTTGACCAGGTTGCGATATCAGGGAAAATCTCTGATGCGACTGGAGCGAAAGCAGGGGACACAGTCACTTTCACCTATTCGAACGTCACTTATTCGGCAACCGTTTATGATGTGTATGACGCTTTCGTGTATAACGGCGTCGTCGTCTATGGCGATTCCCCGATTCTTGGGGATTGGGGTCATTCCTATTCGGGAGCGAACCTTGATGTCCTTGAAGGATATAGCCCTGACGAAATCAAAGAGAAGCTCCTTGCCTTGCCGTATGTCATGCAAGCACAAACCCAGACCGATTGGGCCAAATCGATCAATGACGTCATGGGCGGAATTCTCATCATGACGAACGCCGTAAAGGTGTTTGCCATCCTTCTTGCTATCACCGTCCTTTATAACCTTGCCCTCATGAACTTCAAAGACAGGACGAGGGATATCGCAACGCTTAAAGTCTTAGGCTTCTCTCGCGTTGAGATTGCTAACCCTCTCATCTTTGAGATGATGGCTCTAGTCGCTATCGGCGTGGGAGTAGGGCTCTTCGCCGGCATTCCTTTCCATATGGGCGTCATGACCCTCAACAAAGTCGAACTCGTCAATTACATCTTCCATATCAACCCTCTCTCGTTCATCCTTTCCTTCGTCCTCACGTTTGTCGTCGCTCTTCTTGTCAATGGCTTCTATGCCTTCCAAAGTGAGAGCGTGAAGATGGTTGAATCACTCAAGAGTGTCGAATAAAAAAAGACCTGCGAATGCAGGCCTTTTTCATAATGATTTAGATCTTTCCGCCGTGGAGTTTTTCGTATAGCTCGGTACGGACTTGATAGACCCTTTCGCTAAGATCCACGTAGTGGACGTGAGGCAACTCAGGTCTAAGCTCTGACTTCCAGACCTTATTCTCAAGCTGGTCTTTGATGTAGGCTTTCTTCTCGCTGATTGATGGGAGAGGTCCTGCTAACTTGCCACCGATGATGAATGGGACAAGAAGCTTCTCGATCTTAAGAGGAGTGATGACCCTCTGTCTCTTGAAGGAGGTTGGGTCGAAATCATAGACGGTGACAGGTTTTCCTTCCTCAACGATTTCATCGTCGAAGGTGATGAGGTCGCATTGGCCTTGACCATTCTCATCAAAGATGCGGTAGGCCATGAGCTTTCCTGGGATGATGGCTTTGACTGAGGAGTCAGAGCATTTCATCTTCGGAGTGTATGAGCCATCGGCGTTCTTGACGGCGACAAGCTTATAAACCCCACCTAAGACAGGGTCGGTAGCCGAGGTGATGAGGTTCTCGCCAACGCCATAGGCGTCGAACTTGGCCTCTTCATAAACCTCCATGTTCATGATCTTTCTCTCATCGAGAGAATTGGAGGCGATGAGCTTAACATAGCTCTTTCCGGCGGCATCAAGGGCTTTTCTGAGCCTCTTGTAGCTTCTAGCGAGGTCGCCAGAATCGACACGGGCGGATTTGACCCTCTTATTTGGGTCGTTTGGATACTTCTTGATGAGTTCGTCATCGAGTTTGATGAGGTTTGGTAGGCCTGAATCGAAAACGCTATAGGTATCAAGGAGCAAGGAGACGTTGTTTGGGTAGGTCTCGGCATAGGCACGGAAGGCGCTAAGTTCATCAGGGAAGAATTCGATGAAGGAGTGGGCGATCGTTCCGACGGCCTTGACCTCTGGTCCGTATTTCATCTCGGCTAAGCAGTTGGCAGTGCCGATGCAGCCACCAAGAACCGCGGCATATGCGCCATCGTTTCCTGCGCTTTCGCCTTGGGCGCGTCTGGTGCCGAATTCCATGACCGATCTCTCTTTTCCAGAGGAAAGACCGGAGATTCTCGTCGCTTTGGTGGCGATAAGAGAGTGGAAGTTCATGGTCTGAAGGAGATAGGTCTCGATAAGGATCGCGCCGATCATGTCGCATTCGATTCTGACCATTGGGACCTGAGGATAGGCGACGCATCCTTCTTTGAGCGCGTACATATCGCCTTTCCATCTGTAGGTGCGAAGGCACTCAAGGAATTCCTCTGACATGCCTTTGCCACGGAGATAGATAAGGTCTTCTTCGTTGAAGTGGTAGTTGAGAAGGAACTTGGTGAGCTTGGCCTGTCCGCAAGAGATCGCATAACCAAGGTTATCTGGGTTCTCGCGGAAGAACATGTCGAAGACCATCACGGAGTCTTTGTATCCGTGAAGGAAAAGGGAATTCGCCATCGCGAACTCATAGAAATCGACGACCATCGCTGGGTTGTCGTAATCTTCGTTTGGGATATAAGGGGTGACTTCAATGGCCATTTCTACTTCCTCCTTTTGTAGCTTTTCTTAACGGCTTTGGTTGCTTTCTTGATGACTTTTTTCCTGTTCTTTTTGCTCATCATCACGAGGGCGAGGATGAGAATCGAAAGGACGATGACAACAATGACGACGATGATGATGGCAAAGACGGTCTCTGCCGCATCGCCGAAGACGCCTCTAAGCGCTTCAATGAATGGGTTTTTCGGTTCTTCGGGTTCTGTAGGTTCTGTAGGCTCTGATTCCGGGCGGCCTTTTTTGGCGACGATTTCGATGGTGGCGGTTACTTCTTTGCCGTCTTTGTGTCCTTTGAAGGTGATGGTTGCGGTGCCGATTTCAGGGTGTTCGAGCTTTTTGACCGTGAAAGCTGTCTCTTTGAGGCCGTCAGGACGAGTGGTAGTTTCACCTTGCGTGACCTCGACGATCTTCGCTCCCGTCACTTCGAAGGTCAATTCATCGTCGATGTCTGTTGTAACCTTGAACTCTGCGGTGCTCGTCCAGACCTGATCGTCATAGACCCAAGTCTCGATCCGCGTGATGGCAGGTCGAATCAGTTCTTTTCCGGAAGAGATTTTGTCGGTCGTTGGGTTAGCGGTTTTTGTGGAATCATTGCCCCAAACGACATCAACCCATTCAGGGAAATCGATGAAAGGATTGCGGTTATGCTGGAAGTTTTTGAAAATCAGGTTGTTTCTATGGATCTCGTATTCATCAACCGGATCCATCTTGTGCCACTCAAGGAGGTCGCTCAGGATTCCCATGCAGACAGGGTGGGTGGCGCTAGAAGATTCAGCGGCCCCATCACTAGAAGATTCAGCGGCCCCATCATCGGTCGCGTAATCGACTAAGAGAAGATTTGGGTTATATTCGGTAATCGTATCGGTGCCTGAGAAGTTGTTATAGCAGGCGGCCATGTAGAAGAGAGCGCGGGCGATATCGCCTTTGTCACTATCTTGTGGCTCAAAGACCATGTTGGTGACGTCTTCGGCATGCGCATGAAGCTGTGGACCAAGAAGGTTTCCTCTAAGGAATGGTTTCTCATCACCGGCATCTTTGGTTTTGGAACTTGTTTTGTCGACAAAGCCATATGGGCTGTTGTTATGGTAGGACTGGTTTACTCTGCCATCGCCAGAAATAAGGTGGTGGACATCGGTTCCGGCTGGGCCTTCGGCGCCCGATGGGGCCTTGAATCCTCTTGATTGGCACCAGACGTGTTCTCTATTCGTGCCAGTCGCATTATGGTCGCCCCATTCTTTGATGCGTCCCGCCTCAACGATTGAGCCATTCTCATCCACATTCCTATAGAGGGTATGGACGTAAGGGTTTGATGCGGCGTCCGATTTGGCGTTAGAGAGGTATGAATACTTGGTATAGTAATTCGTCAAGAAATTGTAGGTGATTCCGTTAGCGTCGTCCGAGGCGGCAGGGGAAAGGTTCCAGTCTCTGTCGGTGATCTCGTAGATCTTCCAGACGTTGTCGTAGGTATAGTAGTCGAAATTCTGAAGGATTGGCTTGAGGTTCTTGAGAAGGTTGTTTCCGTTTCTTTCGGAAGCCTCTAATGTATTGAGGCTTGAGTAGTAGTCCCTGATCTCCGCTTCGGTGGAGTCGTTTAGATCAATCGTGGTCGGAAGCTTGGTCGCATATCTTGGTCCTGAAGGGGTTTCAGAGCTAGAAATAGGCAAAGAAGCCGCCCCAAGAAGAGAGAATGATGACGCAAGGCCGATCAGTAGTATGTTGCGTTTAATCTTATTCATATCTAAATTGTGAGGATTTTTGGGAAATATATCAAATGATATATAAAAAACCGAGCCATTAATTTTGGCTCGGCTTCCTTTTTCGTATTTTAGAAGATCACCGCGTCGACGAGGTTGCAATAAACATATGTATTGCCTTTGTTTTCCTCGGTGTAAGGATCGAAGACCCCTGCGACGGTGATGACGGTTCCTTCAGCTGGGAATTCCTGAGGGTATTTCCTCTTTTCCCTGAGGACGAACTCGAAATCCTGGGTGCAGCACATAGTGCTATCAATGACGGTGCAGGCGTAGAAGTAATAGCCTTCCCAATTGGAAGAGTAGACGTTGAACTGGCCTTTGACCTTCATTGTCTTGCCACGATAATCCTCGACGTGGTCGGCGATATACCAGGCTTCGGTAAGGGCCGCGGTCTCTGAATAGACGGAGATGTCGACGTCGACTTTGTCGTAGTTCCCGCTGTAGACGGAACGGGACGAGGCTTGTGACGATTCCTCCTTAGAGGAACTCTTTCTTGGATAGTAATACTTCTCGCTTGTGCTCGTCTCTTCCGTGAAAAGGCTGTCCATCACGTTTCCGTGAAGACCGCAAGAAGATAGGGATAATGACCCTACCATCAACAACAATTTAGCTAGCTTTTGCAATTTTGAACCCTCCCTTAAAGATGCCAATGACAAAACAGATTGCGAATAATATGACGTCGACGGCGACGATTGTCGCTCCGACAGGCGTGCCAAGAAGGATCGCGGCGAATAGGCCGGTAACGGCGCAAACCACCGAGAAGATGGCGGATACGATAGTAACCGTCTTGAAACTATTGAAGAGTCTCATTGCCGATAGGGCAGGGAAGACGATCAAGGCGGAAATAAGGAGGGAGCCAACGAGATTCATCGCCAAAACGATGATGACGGCGATGACGATGGCAATGATGAGGTTGTGTAAGCCAGCCTTGACGCCGACGGCTCTTGAGAAGCCTTCGTCGAAGGTGATGGCGAAGATCCTGTTGTAGAAGAGGATGAAGAACAAAACGACGAGTACGGATAAGATGACGCATGTCCAGACTTCCTCAGGCTTAAGGGTGAGGATGGAGTATGAGCCAAATAAGGAAGAACAAACGTCGCCAGAGACATTGGCGGAATTCGCGAAGAGGTTGACGATAAGGTAACCGAATGCCAGCGCTGCTACTGACACCATCGCGATTGCCGCGTCTCCTTTCACCTTGGTGTTTTGGCCGACTCTTAGCAAAAGGATAGCTGCGATGATCGTCACCGGCATGATGATGAACATGTTTTTGCTAAGCCCGACGACTTGGGCTACGCACATAGCGCCAAAGGCGACGTGGCTAAGTCCGTCTCCGACGAAGGAGAATCTTTTGAGGACGAGCGTGACGCCTAAGAGCGAGGAGCATAACGCAATCAAAACGCCAACGATTATGGCGTAGCGGACAAACGGCATCGAAAGATACATCTGAAGCTTATCAAAGATCTCTGACATCTTATTTGTCCTCCTTAGATTGGCTCACGAAAAGCTTACCTAATGGGCTTGAGAGATAACCTTTCTTTGTGCCAAAGAAGGTTTCTTTTCCTAAGTGAAGGATATGCTTTGAGTATGTAAGGGCAGCACCGATGTCATGGGAGATGACGATGATGGTGATGCCTTCTTCGTTGAGGGTAGAGATGAGTTCGTACATCTCGGCAGTGACCTTTGGGTCGAGCCCTGATATCGGTTCATCGAGAAGGAGCACTTTCTGAGTCGAACAGAGGGCCCTTGCCAATAGGACCCTTTGTTGTTGTCCGCCAGAGAGCTCCCTGAAGGATCTTTTCGCTAAGGAGAGGACGTTCATCCTTTCCATGTTCCTTCTAGCTAACTCTTTGTCGGATCTGTTATAGAAAAGCCTCCATCCTAAGCGGCTTTGGCAGCCGGATAAGACAATCTCATAGACGGAGGCGGGGAAGTCCTTTTGGATGCTTGTCTGCTGTGGGAGATAACCGATTTCGTTCTGCTTTAGGCCGTCGCCGAAAACAATCGTGCCCCCCAGAGGCTTCTGTAAGTGCAGAAGCGTCCTCATGAGGGTAGATTTACCTGATCCGTTCTCACCGACGATGCAAAGGTAATCGCCTTCTTCGACGGAGAAATTGAGATCAGTTAGGATCGGCGTGGAATTATAGCCTAAGGTTAGATTGTTGACGGTTATCAGTGACATTTTATTATTTGAGAGCCTCCTTGAGGGTATTTAGGTTACCAGTCATTACGGAGAGATAGTTCACTCCTTTTTTTACATCGACCGAAGTAGTGGATTGGAGAGAATCCATGGAAAGGATTTTCTGGTTTTTGGCGCTCGTATTGGCGACGACGGTCTCAGCGATTCTGTGGTCGGTGCCTTCGATCGTGAGGACGCAGTGGAGTCCTAATTCATCGACCTTGCCGGCTAAGAAAACGATGGTCTCGAAGCTAGCTTCGGTTTCGGCGCTGCAGCCAACGAAGGCGGCATAGTAATCTAGTCCATAATCATCGACCATGTAGCGGAATGGGAAACGGTCGCCGAAGACGAGTGTCTTGATGGAAGAATCGTCGACGGCCTTTTTGTAATCGGCGTCGAGGGCGTTCAATTTAGCTTTATAAGAGGCAAGGTTTGATTTGTATGTCTCAGCGTTCGTAGGATCGATCTTTTCGATGCCCTTTTCGATGGTTTCGCAGATCATAGAGGCATTCTTCAAAGAGAGCCAAACGTGTTCGTCATATTCGGTCTCTTCCTCTTCGTGATCGTGGTCATGCTCGCTTTCATCGTGATCGTGATCCTCTTCTTCATGGTCATGATCTTCGCCTTCCATGCCTTCTTTGACTTCCTCTTCTTTGACTTTGTCGCCAAGGGATTCGAGAAGGTTGATGACAACCATGTCTTTGTTGGTGCTTTGCTCTAAGGCTCTATCGACCCATTCGTCAGATTCGCCTCCGACATAGATGAAAAGATCACAGCCGGAAATCTTGACTATGTCCTGGGCGGTTGGCTGGTAGCTATGGAGGTCGACGCCGTTATCAAGAAGCATGGTGACTTCGGCATTCGCTGGGTTTTTGCCAAGGATTTCTCTTGTCCAGTCGTATTCTGGGAAGATGGTGGTGACAATTTCGAGCTTGTCGGTATTGGTGTTTGGCGTATTGCATGCAGAAAGCCCTGCGCACATGAGAACAGATGCGAAGAGCATTGGTATTTTTTTCATTGGGGTTCCTCTAAAGTGGTTTAGGGTTCAGGGAAACTCAATGCATTGGGTGAGTGGTTACTTTGATGAAGAGCAGTCGCTGCATATCCCATAAAAGACCGTCCTTTTTAGGTCGATCTTGAAATCATGGTCTTCCAAGAAATGCTCTTGTAAGGCTTTCACATCCTCGCAGCTAACATGGATGATCTTGCCGCACTTGTTGCATTTGCAGTGGTAGCAGTTCTCTTCATCGCCCTTATGTTCATGGGGAGCGATGTAGACGAAACAGGCAGGGCTATCTTCGTCGATTTTGAATTTGGCGATCGTGCCATCGCTTACCAAACTGTCTAAGTTGCGGTAAATGGTGGCTTGCCCTATGGTTGCCCCTTCCTTCTTAAAGTGTTCGATAACGTCACCAGCGCTAAGGTGAACGCCAGGGTTTTGCTTAAAGAAGTCGAGGAGGATCTCTTTTTGTTTCGTGCTGTATTTTGCTCTGGTAGTCATACGGGCCTCCAATACAACGAATTTGAGAACCGTTCTCAATTTTAGCAAGAAACAGTTCTTTGTAAAGCCATTTTCCGTATAAATTCACCGATAAATGGCATCGTTTTGTTCTTTTCATGATAACATGAAACTTGCAAATAAAGAATCGGAAACCGATACTATCTAGGGTTTAGTTATGAAGAAAAAGATCGATACGAATAATGAAGAGGAAATCAAATCCTCATACTTATATCTCTTTGAGAAAATCATGAAGGACAAGAGGGCAGACCTTTCTCAGTTCGTCCTTTCTTTCAGGGAACAGCTTCTAAAAGAAGACAAAGTCGAATCCTTCGGTGAGCTTATCGCTCTCGACCTTCTTTATTTCCATTCAGTCAATAATGCTTTAGAGCCATGGAAGGGGAGAGACGCCGTCAACGAAGCCTTTAAGCTCCTTGAGACAAGAAAAGACACTTTCACCAAAGAAGAGCTTCGCATCTCTTATCTCAAAGTCGCGGAAGCCTTTGACTATCTTGAGGATATCGAAAAGGAGAGGCAGTGCTATGACGAAGCCTCTTATTACGCTTTCCAAACCATGGCCAAAGAGGATGCCTTATCCGCCAAAGAAAAGGAAATACGCCTAATTTGGAGGTATCCAGAAGAGCAAAGGAAAGACCTCTTCCCAACCTGTGAATCTCTCATCATGATGTTCGGTTTAGAGACTGGCAAGAAGCTCTTCGATCTTGAGAAAAAAGAACCGGAGATGGTCCATGACCCAATAGAGAGCAACCCTCTCTTCCCAAAAATAATCGATAGGGTTAATATAGCGCTGAAGGAGTATTTTGACGCTCACATGAGTGAGTTCACTCTTGAGAATTACAACATCAAGAAACGTCAGCTTCTCCTTAAGGAGGGCATCGATTGGACTGCCCCATACGAAAACAAAAAAGAGGTAAACAAATGAGCTACTATTGCCATCATTGCGGAAAAGAAGTCGGCAGAGGAAATAAGTTCTGCCCACACTGCGGAGTCCTTCTCCAAGAAGACGAATACGGTGAGAGACCGGGCGAATACGATGACGTCGATGTCACCGAAAAAAAGCCAGAGAAGAAAACGAAGTACATCAACGAATCGACCAAGAGAGAGCTCGACACCCTCATCAAGATTTTCATGCTCATCCCAACCATCCTCTTTGGCATTGCCATCATCCCTCTCATCTGGATGGTACCAATGACCATGGCGGCCTATAAGAGAGCCGACAGCAAAGAGCCTTATGGCCTTGTCCTCTCCGTCTGCTCAATTATCTTCATGGGCATTCCAGTCGCCGGCGTCATGATGATTATCAGAGATCTTGACACTTACAGCCAATAACCCCCGCAAAACCTGCATAGAATTCAAAAATCCCCTGCAAAACGTGGGGGATTTTTTGTTGTAGTGAATTGCTCTTCGGAAAGAGGAAACGCATTCTTCTAGGAATTTATCCTAGAAATAACTAGAATATGTCCTCGTGGAGAAAAAAGAGTCCTTAAGAGAAAAATTCCATCGTATCTTCAGCGGTCAGCTTAACCTCACGGAAGGCAATTTTTTCGTGACCATTCCTTTATACGCCATCCCGATGGTTCTTCTTTCCTTCCTCCAGATGTTCTATAGCTCCGTCGACCAATTGGTTGTCTCCAATTTCGGCGGTGGATACACCTCGATGAATGCGGTGGGAAGCAACACCGCTTTGATTAACCTCATCATCGGTCTCTTCGTCGGAATATCGGTAGGGGCCAACGTCGTCATCGCCAAAGCCAGAGGCATGAACGACAAGGAAACCGCCCATAGGACGGTTCAGAGTTCCGTCATCATTTCCCTTTTCTGCGGCGTCTTCTTAGCGGTCGCCGGATGGTTTGTCGCCCCAGCGCTCCTCAAACTCATGGACACCCCAGACCTCTATATCGACAAAGCCATCTCTTACCTTCGCGTCTATTTCCTTGGAATGCCGTTCTTGATGGTCTTCAATTTCGGTTCCGCTCTTTTAAGAGGAATGGGCGATTCCAAGCGTCCTCTCTACACTTTGCTCATCTGCGGCATCCTCAATATCGGACTCAATTTCCTCTTCGTCATCACCTTTGATCTTGATGTCGTAGGCGTCGCTATCACGACCGTCATCTCGGAGTTCTTCTCCGCTCTCATCATCCTTTTCTTCCTCTCGCATAACAAAGAGTCCTTTGCTGTCTTCTCTTGGAAAGATTGGACCATCTACAAAAAAGAGACCAAAGAAATTCTCAAGAACGGTATCCCTGCTGGAATCCAGTCCTTCATTTTCTCTTTCTCAAACATCTTCATCCAAAGAGGCGTCAACGGCTTCTCGACCCCAGAGATGTCTAGCGATGTCGCAGTTGCTGGAAACACCGCCTCAATTCAGATTGAACACTACATCTGGATTGCGATGAATAGCTTCGCGGTCGCCGTGTCCGCCCTAATCTCCCAAAACTATGGCGCCCTCAAGAAAAAGAACCTCAAAAAGGTCTTCTGGATCTCGATGATGTATGAGACCATCGTCGGAGTTTCCTTAGGCCTCATCTCATATTTCTTCCGTTACCAGTTAATCGGTTTATTTATCTCCGAAGAGGCTTTCACGAATGAAGCGGGGGTCTTCATGGAGAATTCTTTCGCCAAAGCGATGGAAGTGGGCACCATGCGTATCACCCTCGTTGGCCTTACCTATGTCCTTGACGGGTACATGGATGTCTGTTCCTTCTATCTCAGGGGTTTAGGACACTCAAAGACTCCGACCGCCCTCACCCTTATCTTCATCACCACCCTCAGGATCATCTACATCAATTTTGTTTGGACGAACATCCCTGAGATCCATACTCTTCTCTACCTCTGGATTTGCTGGCCAGTCAGCTGGATGCTTTGCATACTCTCTTATATCCCAATTCTCCCTATCTACAACAAAAAGGCTTTTGCCGAGATCGATAACAAACTCGCTTTAAGAAACGCGTAGTGCTTTGAGAATGCATTAAACCCTTGAAAGGTTTACAATGTCCTCAAAGATATGAATATTTTCAAAGTAGCCTGGTATCGCACCACTCAGTTCGTCATGAACAAAATCGGGATGCCTTTCATCAAGTTCCCGGAACCAAAAACCCTCAAAGGACCTGCTTTTTATGTCAGGGCAGCGGAGATTCTCGCTGAGAACGGATATAAGAAGCCTCTTATTGTCGCCGACCCAATCTTAGAGCAGATCGGAAAGATGGGCCCTTTGACCGATCAGTTAGAGCAAAAAGGCCTTAAATATTCCATCTACTATGGCGTTGAGCCTAACCCAACCTTCAACTCCGTCCTTCCTGCCATCGACGCAGTCAAAGAAAACGGGACCGATTCGATCATCGCCTTTGGCGGAGGTTCAGCGATCGATGTCGCCAAGATCATCGGTGCCTGCATCTCTAATGACACCAAAGACATCTCTTCCCTCAAAGGACTCTTCAAGGTCAAGAAGAAATACCCTTGCTTAATCGCGATTCCAACGACTGCCGGAACGGGAAGCGAGGCAACCGTCGCTGCGGTCATCATCGACCCGACCACGAGGAGCAAATACGCGATCAACGACCCTAAACTAGTACCTGATTACGCGATTCTCGACGAGACCCTCTTGGAAACCCTTCCTCCAAAGATGATTGCCGCGACTGGCATGGACGCTTTGACGCATGCGGTGGAGGCCTATATCGGAAACGCCCTCACCAGGAAGACGAAGAAGTGTGCTCTCTATGCCGTCAACATCATTTACCACAACCTCCTTGGTTTATACCAAGACCCACATAATCTCGCAGCAGGCAAGAACATGATCTTCGGCTCATATTTAGCCGGCGTCGCTTTCACCCGTTCATACGTCGGATATGTCCACGCCTTGGCCCATGCTATAGGTGGCAAATACAATGTCCCTCACGGCTTAGCTAACGCCATCCTTCTCCCGTATGTCCTCGAGGCTTATGGCAAAAAGGCCCACAAAAAGCTTGCGGATTTGGCCAAACTCATCGAAATCGTCCATCCAGAATCGAAGACGCATCAGGCCGCTCAAGCCTTCATCGATTACATCAAGATGCTCAAGTTCTCTCTTGGCATCCCAGCCCATTTCGATAACCTCATCAAGAAAGAAGACCTCGATGACCTTGTGGATGCCGCTCTCCATGAGGCTAACCCTCTTTACCCAGTACCTAAGATCCTCGGAGCCGAAGAGCTCAAAGCGATTTACATGGAGGCAGACCCTTCATGCAAATAGCGGAGACGATGAATAGCCGCTGCCGGATGGTGTCGGTCAAAAACGACGAAGGGTTAGAAGTTACCCTTTGCGATTTTGGTGCGTCCATCTACGAAATCCGTCTCTTAAGCATGCCGATGACCATCGCTTGCAAAGACTTCGACCAGTGGATGAATTCCCGCTCATACTTTGGCAAGACCGTCGGCAGAATCGCCGGCAGGGTCAAAGATTCCAAGATCAAGATCGGCGACAAAGAGTACCAACTCGACGCCAACGAAGGAAAGAATTCGCTCCACTCAGGCAAAGACGCCCTTTGCTTCAAACCTTGGATTTATGACATCCACGAGACCAAGAGAGGCGCGGTAGTGGATTTCTATTACCATCTCGAAGATGGCGAAGAAGGTCTCCCAGGTGAGCAGATGATCAATGTGAGATACGTCATCCACAAAAAAGAGAATGTCATCGATATCAAATTCACCGCAGGAAAACCTAGCAAAGACACTTATACAAGACTCACGAATCACGCTTATTTCAACCTAGGCGGATACAAAAACATTAGGAACCATAAGTTCACTCTCTATGCCGATAGGGTTTCTCTTTTTGACGAAGGCTGCATCGCGACTGACTTTGTCAAAGTCCCATCAAATCTCGATTTCCGTAAAGGCGTATCTCTTGATGAGGCCCTTCCAAACAAGGATTTAGGCAAGCTCCCAACCGGTGGCCTTGACCATGTTTTCATTAGGACAAACGCTAAATGCGTCGATTACCGCAAAGACAAAACGCCTATGGAAAAACCTCTCCTCACTTTGGAGAGTCCAGTCGCCTCTTTGCAAATCTTTACAACTTTTCCGGCCATAACATGTTATGCTGATAACTTCCCAGGGGGCGGAATGCTCACCAACGGGAACGAAGAGGAAAAATACTCAGGCTTAGCCTTAGAACCCCGCTTCGATGATCTTGACGTTGTGAAGCCTGGCGCCTTCCAAAAGAAGGGGAGAATCCAGGTCAACATGATCACTTACGTCTTCAAAACCAAGTAACTGCTTTCTCAAAGGAGTCTCCATCATGATTAGCAAGACAATCGCTGAGCTTATTTACTATGCTGAAAAGCATCTCTATCTTCTAGATAGCGATAAGATCTATTTCACGAATATCCTTCTCCATTTCTTTGGGGCCAATGAGCCATACGAAGGAGAAATCGATAAGAGCAGAATCGAGAACATGGAAGTCCCAGACGAAATCGTCTCCGAGATCTTTGAGCATTGCCTTCTTAATGGCGACGATGAGAAAGAAGCGGAAAGGAAAGCCGATTTCGCTTTAGGCATCGTCTCTCCTCTCCCTAGCCTTGTTAATGGGGCGTTTGAAGAATTCAAAAAGAGCGATCCAGCGACCGCTCTTCAGTTCTTGAAGTCTCTTGGAACCAGCAATTACTACTTCCAGAAAACCAAGGTTGAACGCAACAAAGACTGGACCATGACCTTCGAAGATGGCCCAAACATCACCCTTTCGATCAACCTTTCTAAGCCAGAGAAGAACAACAAAGACATCGCCAAACTCTTGACGACAAAATCAACTAATTATCCAAAATGCGCCCTCTGCGTCGAGAACCTTGGCTTCTATGGCGATGACAAACACGCCGCCAGAATGACGATCAGATACGTCCCTCTCGATTTAGCAGGGGAGAGATGGTATCTCCAATATTCCCCATACGGTTATTTCCGCAACCATTGCATCTGCTTCAAAGAAGACCACATCCCAATGAAGGTCGAAAGGAAGACTTTTGATAGACTCCTTTCCTTCGTCGAACAATTCCCAAGCTTCTTCATGGGCAGCAATAGCGACCTCCCAATCGTCGGTGGTTCCATCCTCAACCATGAGCATTTCCAGGGTGGTTCGCCAGTCCTTCCGTTATTCGCTTCCAAAGACAAAGAAGTCATTTTCACCAGCAAATCCGGCACGAAAGTCGCAAAAGTGGACTCTTTCACGAACACTCTCCGTATCTCTGGCAAAGACAAAGAAGAGATCATGGACCTCGGTGAGAAGATCTTTAACGCTTGGAGAATCTATGACAACGAAGAGCTTGGCATCATCCATGAGACGGATGGCAATAGACACAACACAGTCACTTCCTACGCGATCAAAAACGGCGAGGAATATCAGCTCATCATCGTCCTCCGTTGCAACATCACCAGCGAACAATACTCAGATGGCGTTTTCCACGCCCATCCTGAATACCACGCCATCAAGAAAGAGGGCATCGGCCTCATCGAATGCGCGGGTGAATTCGTCCTCCCAGCCCGTTTGGAGAGGCAAATCAAAGAGGTTGAGGAATCTGTGAATCTTAGCAAAGAAGAATACCTCAAGAAATACCCGGACATGTCTCTCTTTGAGGACATGATCACCGCTATGAAAGAGAACCCATCTTTAGATGCTGGTTCCTATATCGGCCAAGTCTGCCGCAACATCTTAAGGAACGTCGCCGTCTTCAAAGACGATGAAAAAGGCCAAAAAGCCTACGACGCTTTCCTCAAAGAAGCCCTTAAGTAAACATGAAGAAGAAAATCGGAATGGTTTCCCTAGGCTGCGCGAAGAACCTAGTGGACAGTGAGATGATGCTTGCCTCCTTCCCAGGAGACCGTTTTGAGATTACGCCAAATCCAAAGGAAGCGGATGTCATCATCGTCAATACGTGTGGCTTCATCGAACCGGCTAAGAAAGAAGCCATCGACACCATCCTTGAGATGGCCTCTTACAATCAAGCAAAGCTCATCGTCACCGGCTGCTTTGTCGAACGTAACCTCGAAGAACTTAAGAAAGCCATCCCTGAAGTCGATCTTTGGGTGCCTATTCGTGATTACCCGAAGATGAATCTCCTTGTCTCCGAACTCCTTGGAGAAAAAGGCATAATCAAGCTCAATCCAATGAGAAGGATGATCTCGACCGCCCCATATTTCGCCTATCTAAGAATCTCCGACGGCTGCGACAATTTCTGCTCTTTCTGCGCAATCCCGTATATCAGGGGAAGGATGCATTCCCGTCCTCTCGAAGAGATTGTGGGAGAGGCCCTCATCCTTAGGAGCAAAGGGGTGAAGGAAATCGCCCTCGTCTCCCAAGATCCGATGCATTATGGATGTGACATCAAAAACGGACCAGACATGGTCAAGCTCATGTCCGCTCTCGACAATATGGGCTTCTATAGCATCAAAGTCCTTTATATGTACCCAGAAGAGGTCACCGATGAAGAGCTCATGTTCATCAAGAACTCCAAATCGATTGACCCATATTTCGATGTCCCGATCCAGACCGCAAGCAACAAGATGCTCCGTCTGATGAATAGACACGGCACGGTTGAGGAAATGAAGGTCCTTTTCCGTAAGATCAAAGCCATGATGCCTTATGCCGTCCTTAGGACAACCCTCATCTCTGGCTTCCCTGGAGAAACAAAGAAGGAACACGACGAAACCGTCCGTTTCCTTAACGAGATACCTTTCGACCATCTTGGCGTTTTCACTTTCTCTCGCGAAGAAGGGACCGCGGCCTATAAGATGCCTCACCAGGTAAGGCACGCGACCGCTTTAAAGAGAAAAGACGAGATCATGAGCTTAGCAAAGAAAATCTCCTACCGCCAAAACAAAGGAAGAATAGGGGAAGTGATGGAAGGAATCGTCACCGGATACGATAAAAAGAGAGATATGTACACCCTCCGTTCTTATTGGAACGCCCCAGATGACATTGATGGGAATATCTACTTTTGGAGCGACAAAAAGCACCAAGAAGGCGATATCGTAAAAGTCAGAATCGACAACGCGATGGTCTATGATTTGGTGGGCAAGGAAACGAATTGATTATTTGCTCTTGCGCACTCTTTCTTTAGAAACTATAATTCTACTCGCTGCCCCGCTAGTTAAACGGCATAACAGATCCATGGTAAGGATCAATTCGTAGTTCGACTCTGCGGCGGGGCACCATAATCGTATACATACTTTGATACAAAGTGAAATATGCGAAAACCACAAAAATGCTCAGAAATGGGCATTTTTTCTTATTTATTAGTTGCTTATCATTTGATTTACCTTGTTTTTTGAGCTTATTTGTTGCAAAGCTTTTGGACATAAAAAGGGTGTTTCGAGATAAAATGCAAAAAAGTAATAACTAAGTTATTAATAAAATTTTTTAGCACTCTCACTTGTCGAGTGCTAATTTAGTGCTACAATAGAGTTATAAAAGGAGGATTAATTTATGCAAATGGAACAAATGCCTGACTATGAAAATGATAAAGATGTCCTTCAAAAATTTGGCCGTAACATTAACGAAGAAGTTAAGAAAGGGAAAATTGATCCCGTCATCGGACGTGATGAGGAAATTAGAAAAATCATTGAAATATTAGCCAGAAAAACTAAAAACAACGTCATTCTTTTAGGTGAACCTGGCGTTGGTAAAACCGCAATACTCGAAGGTCTTGCGGAACGTATCGTCAAAGATGATGTGCCGACCATACTTAAGGATAAAATTATTTATGAATTAGATATGGGCGCATTAGTAGCGGGTGCAAAATACCGTGGTGAATTTGAAGAGAGATTAAAAGCAGTCCTTAATAAAATTAAGGAAAGCGAAGGCAAAATCATTCTCTTTATCGATGAGATCCACCTCATTGTCGGCGCTGGTCGAGCGGATGGTGCCCTCGATGCTTCTAACATGCTTAAACCGATGCTTGCGAGAGGAGAAATCGATTGTATCGGGGCGACGACATTAAAAGAATATCGTGAATATATTGAAAAGGACCGCGCTCTAGAAAGAAGATTCCAACCCGTTCTTATCAATGAACCGACTGTGGAAGATACTATTTCTATATTAAGGGGATTAAAGAATAGGTTCGAATCGTTCCATGGTGTGAAGATTACCGATAATGCTTTAATCGCCGCGGCAAGTTTATCCAATCGTTATTTAACATCTCGTTTCCTTCCTGATAAAGCTATCGACTTAGTGGATGAAGCTTGTGCTTCCATCAAAGTGGAACTCGCCTCTATGCCTAGCGAACTCGATGAATTAGAGAGAAAGATTAGGCAATTAGAGATTGAAAAGGCTGCTTTAAAGAAGGAGAGTGATGAAGCAAGCAAGAAGAGACTCGCGGATGTCGAAAAAGAACTCTCTTCTCTTAAAGAGAAAGATAACGAACTCAAGAAGAGATGGAAACAAGAGAAAGATGAAATTCTCAAAGTTAAAGGCATTAAAGAGAAACTCGAAAAAGCGAAGTTTGATTTGGATGTCGCTTTAAGTCATTCCGAATACGAAAAAGCGGGTGAATTACAATATAAGACCATCCCAGAATTAGAGAAGATATTAAAAGAGAACGATAATTCTCAAAGCGAGAAGAAACTCTTATCCGAAGTCGTGGATGAAGAACAAATCGCGAAGATCATCTCTCGTATGACCAACATCCCTCTCAGCAAGATTGAAAAAGGCGATAGAGAGAAGGTTCTCGATTTAAAGAAGACTTTATCAAAGAGAGTAATCGGTCAAGAAGAAGCTTTAACTTTAGTTAGCGATGCGATTCTCCGTCAGAGAGCGGGGATTAAAGATAGCAATCGACCCATCGGTAGTTTCTTGTTCTTAGGTCCTACTGGTGTGGGTAAAACCGAAGTCGCTCGTGCTTTGGCGGAATCCTTGTTCGATTCGGAGAGTCATATCATCCGTATCGATATGAGTGAATATATGGAGAAATATAGCACTTCTCGTCTTATTGGTGCCCCTCCTGGATATGTCGGATATGAAGAAGGCGGACAACTCACGGAGAAAGTGAGAAGAAATCCTTATTCTATTGTCTTATTCGATGAAATCGAAAAAGCTCATCCTGAAGTCTTTAATTTGTTACTACAAATGTTAGATGATGGGAGACTTACCGATAGTCAAGGAAGGGTCGTGGACTTCAAGAATACGATTATCATCATGACTAGTAATTTAGGTAGTGAATATCTCCTCAATAATGAAAGAGATAAAGTGGAAGGATTATTACATCAAACCTTTAAGCCTGAGTTCTTAAATCGTATCGATGAAATAGTGTACTTCTCCCCATTATCTAAAGAGACTCAATCTAAGATTGTTGATAA
>CADBDO010000011.1:0-14491 GCA_902793515.1 uncultured Erysipelotrichaceae bacterium
ATCAAATCCATTGATGATTTGCTTGAGATTTTGAAAGAAGAAAACCTAAAATCCCTTGCAAAAACCCTATATCTTTAAGAAAAAGCCCTCTAGATTTGCCTAGAGGGTTTCTTTTTGTTCGCTTTCGCTTTTCTTTGATTTGACGATGTAGAGGATGGAGAGAGCCGCTCCTGCCGTCATGCAGATGATAGCCATGACAAGGAAGAAGGGAGCCCAACGGACATCAATACTGTTTTCAGGCTCGACCCTAGCGATTTCGTAAACGCCTTTGATGGCCATATAGACGACGAGGGTTCCTACCCCTGCGTTGAGTCCAAGCCTCCCCCACTCACCAAAGTCGATTTGGAGAAGAAGAGAGAGCAAAGAGTAAATGGCTAAGAGGATCAAAGGAGGGA
Source organism: uncultured Erysipelotrichaceae bacterium (assembly GCA_902793515.1). Classification (GTDB taxonomy): domain Bacteria; phylum Bacillota_I; class Bacilli_A; order RFN20; family CAG-826; genus UBA4951. The sequence goes on from CADBDO010000011.1 coordinate 396, forward strand.
TCCAAATAAATCCGATATAGTCGCTATAGACCCCGTGTGAGTTGAAGAAATAGATTTCTTTGAAGGCGATCGTAAGAACGAGAATCCCAACCCAGATGATCGATTGCCTAAGACCGATCTTTCTTTTAGGCGTCAACCACATAAACCATGTCTCCTATCCTACGGGGGCTCGTTTTGCTTGGGAACTTCTTCGTGGAATTGTCCCAGATGGCGTATAAGGTGCTAGAATCCCCACCATCGAGGTTATAGGCAAGCGTGCAACCTCTCGCAAGAAGCTTTGTCGCGACTTCCTGAAGGGAGAATCCGTCTGATTTGTCAGGCTTACTTCTTCCTTGGCTAACGAAGAAGATGTAATGGTATGGGCCGATATAGCCAATCGCGGTGCGTTGGTTGCCGCTTTGATGAGGGCTAGCGACGTCCTCATCATCGCTCACGACGATGGCGCCGTTATCGATGAGGGTCGGTCCAAAAGTCCACACTTGCCACGCTTTGTTGCGAGTCAAATAATCGGTTGAATAAGTTGGGATAGATGCATTCCTACGCGTTCCAGTGAATCCAGGTTCAGTGTAAGCGGACATCGTTCCGTCATTCCAAAGAACGAGGTCCTCGAAGACAGAATCGACACCGGTTCTGTACTGCGAACGAAGAAGCTGTCCGTTCCTAAGAACATACCCAAGACGGTGATCGAGGTTGTTATAAGAGCTATCGCCATTGATGGCCCCCATGACATCGACGTTATATTTCTTTTCGACATCACTCACTTGGTTGAAAAGGGTGTTCAAACAATTATCGCCAGGATATCCGTTTGCATCGGTGACCTGGTTGGTTCTGAAATCGGTAATCTTTTTGATTTTCACCTCAAGGGTGTAGAAGGTGATTGGGTTGCCATGGCTATCCAAAGCTTCGTTATCTGGGTCATATGTTTGCGTGTTATACCTTGTATAAGTCAAGGTAGTTTCTGTGTATGGGCTTGGGTCAGTGTTGGCCACTCTGTCAGGGAGTTCATTAGTGCTGTTACTTGCCTGCTCACTTGCTTTGGAAGAGGAGCTTGGCTTTGAGGAAGCGCTCGGTTTCGAAGAGGATGGAGGAGTCGAATCCTCGAAATTGCTGAAAGGATCGTCGTTGACCTTGTGCTCAGCGACGCCATTGATTCCGAAGAAATTATGCAAAAGGTTGGTAGTCGCAAGGCTGGCGATAGCCACCGCATATGCGACGCCAACGATTATGAGCGCTTTATTCTTCATTCGGCTTTCCTTTCGCTTTCTTAAGTTTCTTCTTAGCAAAGATGAACATCTTGCTAATGAAGAAATTGACTACAAAGATTATAGCCTCAACGAGGATTTTGAGAATGGTCAAACCGACATTCTTTGGGAAAACGTAGTCAAAGAGATAAAGAAGTCCTAGGCCAAGACACATATTAAGGACGAAAACGATGGCGTAACGGCCCAATTTGCGGCCAAAACCCTCCGCCCCAGGAAAGACTATGTAATTGTTCATGAGGAAGTTATACGGGCCACTTACGAGCCTGGCGCCGATATAAGGGACAATAACCTCAAGAGGAAGTCCTTCTGGAGCGAAATAGGAAATAAGGGTGAATAGCCCTAAATCGATCAAGAAACTTGTTACGGCGACGATGATATAAAGAATTGGGGTTTTATAGATTCTGAAGCTGTCTTTGATTGGATGGAAATGCGAATTGGCGTTGTCATCGTAGATGGTCTTGATGGTGATTTGGGATAAGCCCGCTTCTTTAACCGCGTCGCTAAGGAAATTGAATTCGTATTCGTAACGGTCCCCTACTGTATTGATTGCTAATTCAAAGAGGTTAGATGGGATTCCGCGTAAGCCAGTCTGGGTGTCAGCGACTTTGACGCCGGTAGACATCTTGAAATATCTGCTCGAGAACCTGTTTCCGAAACGGTTTCTTTTTGGGGTATCAGGGCTATTGAAATCGCGGACGCCGAGGACGAGCATATCCTCTTTCTCGGAGAGTTCGTCTCTGACTCTTAATATATCTTCCAAAGTGTGTTGGCCATCACCATCCGCGGTGACGATGCCTTTGACTTCAGGAAACTCGTCTCTCACGTATTTGAAACCCGTCTTTAAAGCGTGTCCCTTTCCATGGTTCTCAGGATAAGAGAGAACGATGAAGTTATCTAACTTGGCAATATCGTCGAAGATCGGTTTGAATTTCTCACCAGAGCCATCGTCCACCACAACGATCTTCTCAAAGGAAGAAGGGTCGATCGTGCTTAAAAACGGCAAAGCTTTGTCACATGGTTGGTAGATAGGGATGACCAGGGCTGTTTTCATATACACCTTATTAAGTGAAAACGACGCTTTTTTATTGTGAAAAGAGGCGACTTTATTTTATCTTAACCACCACCCTTTTCCCACATAAAAAAGAGGGGTCGAGTATTTCAAAATCCAAGCAGGATTTGCTGAAGATTTTCAAAAAAAGCAACAAAAAAGGACCGAACTTAATCGGTCCTAGTTTTTATGAGGCTATTAGGCTGCTGGAGTCTCTTCTTCTTTTGGTTCTTCTTTGGTCTTGAGGCCTTTGATGAACGGGATGAAGAGGAGGACGCCCCAGACGATCATGCCAGCGCCGATGACGCCTTCGCCAACCCAGAGGGCGGTCTGCCAAACTGGTGGGAAGTAACCGGTGATCTCACGTGTCATGATGTTGGAATTGACGACACAGTAGAGAAGGTTATGGGCGGCACGGCGAAGGACGGTAACATCGCCCTCGCTGTCTTCGTCTGGTTTGGACCATGGCTTAGCGCCGTTGAGGTTGAGGTCGCCGCCAGCGTAGCACATCTGCTTGTTGGACATGTAATCGTTGACGTGGAAGTCGCAGATGACGGAGCCAACGAATCCCCACTCATTACGGAGGACGGTGGTAAGGAGACGGTAGTCGCCGCCGGTCCACTTGGTTCCGATACGGTTGAAGGAGGACATGATGCCGCGGGCCTTACCTTCTTTGACAGCCATCTCGAATGGCTTGAGGTAGATCTCACGGATAGCCTGCTCGTTGCACCAGGTAAGCTTACCTTCGGTGTCACGGTTGGTTTCTTGGTCGTTGAGAGCGAAGTGTTTGACGTTAACGTAGACGCCATACTTCTGAACGGCTTTGACGACGGTAGCCGCGCACTTGCCGGACTGGAATGGGTCTTCGCTGTAGTACTCGGTGTTACGTCCGCCGAATGGGGAACGGTGCATGTTGACGCCTGGGCCATACCATCCGGAATATGGGAGCTTGTCGCCCTTTTCGTTACCGATGAGGGCTTCGTTGCCGATGGCCTTGCCCTGAGCTTCAGCAAGTTCAAGGTTCCAGGTCTGAGCAACTAAGCATTCGGAGCAGTAGTAGCAGGTATCGTAGACGGCCTTATCGCCAAGGAAGGCGACGATGCCGGTAGGACCATCGAAGGAAGTGGTCTTTGGAATGCCTAGACGGAATATGTCTTTGGTGGAGTAGCAGCCGCCATTGAAGAGGGCTTTGTACTCATCGAAGGTCATCTGATCGAGGAAGGTTTCCCAGAGTGGGTCATCATATTCAAGGTTGCAGAGCTCTTTGAACATGACGGTGACTTCTTCATCGGTCCATGGCATCTCATCGAATTCCTCGTTGTTGCCGCTGCTACGGCTGTTGCACTTGTCGACGAAGTCCTGATCAACGATACGGTCGTTGATGGTTGGCATCTTTGGCATAGTGCCAGCGAAGTCAGCGCGGCTGAGGTTTTCTTGGAGATGGTCGTCAGCATCCTCGAAGAGAGGTTTGACTTTGGTGTTGGTGACTGGATCCTTCTCGTATTTGATGTCGGCTCCTAAGGTCTTGACGAAGGTATCGACGTCGGTGTGGGCATCGGTGCCAACGTGGAAGGTGTAGTCGCCAGCTTCAAGTTCGTAACCTTTGAAATCATTGTGGTTAGCGTCATTGAAGTCGAAGGAAGCGAAGTCATATGGGGTGACCTTGACTTTGACGGTCGCATCTTCGCCAGCGGCAAGAAGAGGGGTCTTCTCGTAGCCAACGAGGACTTTGTAGGCCTTTTCGATGCCACCAACGGTGTATGGGGCTTCGGCGTAGACCTCGACAACGTCCTTACCTGGGACGGTGCCGGTGTTCTTGACCTTGACCTCGACTTCGAAGTCGGAGTTGTTCAAGGCAGCGCCTTCAAGGGTGCTCTTGTTGACGAGCTGGTGCTCGAAGGTGGTGTAGCTAAGACCGTAACCGAATGGGTAGACGACGTTCTGGTTGTACCAGGTTGGGTCATCTTTGCCACGGGTTTCGTAGTAACGGTATCCGAAGTAGATGCCTTCTTCGTAATCGCAGAAGTTGAAGTTAAGGAGACGGTTTCTGTCGCCGGACTCGATGTCTTCAGCGCTGAGAGCGTACTTGTCGCTATCGAAGACGCGGTTATCGCCGAAGTTCATCCAAGTTGGATCATTTTCGTAATGGGTGTAAAGGGTGTCGACGGTGTGTCCGCTTGGGTTGACTTCACCACTGAGGATTCTGCCAAGGGCCATGATGCCGACTCCGCCTGGGGAGCCAACCATGATGGCAGCGTCGATCTTTTCCTGATAGGCTGGGTCATCCGCGAATTTGAGGAAGCCGCAGTCGATGTTGTTCGAGGTGTTGAATAAGACGACGATGTGGGCGAACTTCTGGGAGTCGACGATATGTTTGAGAAGGGCTCTCTCATTCTTGTCGAGCTCGAGATAGTGTCCATCTGGATCGTCAGCGCCGACGCGTGGGAGGTCCCAACCTTCACCCGCGATACGGGAGAAGACGACAAGGGCGGCATCGCCATATTCGGCGTAGCTGCTCTGGATATCTCCGGTGTATTTGGAGATTTCGGTCTCACCGGTGCTGAGGGATGGGGCTTTGCCATTCTTCTGGTCGTCCATGCCTGGGTTGCCAGGACGTGGCTCACCGGATTTGCCATTGTCCTTATAGAATTCCTCAAGCTTCTTGTTATAGGAGAAGCCTGCGGCGGTAAGGGAATCGAAGATGGTCTTCTTTTCTTCGTTTCCGCCAGGAGCGGCTGAGCCACTGCCGCCATAGACTAAGTTGACGGAGTTCTTGCCGAAGACGGAGACTTTGGCGTTCTTCTTGAGAGGAAGGGCATTGTTCTCGTTCTTGAGAAGAACCATACCTTCTTCACAGATTTCGGTGCTGACCTTCTTAGCGTTCTCGAGGGCGTCTTTCTTAGAGTTGATGCCTTCGTCGGTGTTGAAGACCATGCCATCTTCCATTGGCTGGGTCTGGGCGATTTTGCCGCCAAGCTCAGTGGAGCAGATGATGTTATAGAAGCCGTCGGTGTTGTTCTCATCCGTGAGGATATTCGCGGTGATCGCAACGGCGGTCGCCACTAAGGTTGTGGCGAGCCAGGCGATGTGGCTTCCTTTCTTGAAAAATTTAAGAACTGGATTCATTTGAGAATTTCCTTAATTGGTTCTAGCTATTATTCGACTTCTGGAACTTGGGTCTTGCACTCTTCTGGCCAGCTGAGATCGGTATCGGATTTGATCTTGATGCAGTCGAGCATTGGAGCGGTAGCCTGAGCGGTTCCATAGAGAAGAACCTGGTTATCGGTGATGAACTCAAGCTTGTTGGCACCAGCCTGAACGTTGACGTTGACGGCTAATGTGTAGTCCTCGAAGGCTTTGTAGCCATCGCCCTGCTTTGGAACATCTTTGAAGACGAGGGTCTCATAGTCGAGCTTGGTGCCGTTGAGTTTGGCTTTCCACATATCGTTGGTGACAACGATGTCTGCTCCTTCTTCGCCATATTCAGCGGAAACACGCATGAGCATGGTGACGGTTCCGGCAGCGGCAGCTTCGAAGTTGAATTCTATTCTGGAGCCATAGTTTCTGTCTGGTTCATATTTGACGTACATGAAGTGGACGTAGAAGCCATTCGAGGCATTGATATGGTCTTCGTCGTATTCGGTACCGATGCAGGCTTTGCCTCTAGCACCACCGGAGTAGGTAGCACCATCGAAGGTGATCGCGCTTGGAGCGTATTCAGCTTCGAAGACATAACGCTTGGTCTGGGTCTCGCCATCGGCTTCCCAAGCAGCATAGAGGGTTAAATCTTTGGTGACTTTGGTATCGAAGTCATATGGGCTGTAGCCAGATTCATCAGTGGTCCAGCCAAGGAACTTGTAACCGGCACGGGTTGGGTCAGTGGCTGGCTTGCTGACGGTCTTCTTGTTTTCGACAGTCTCTTTGGCGTCTTCGGCGGAGCCATCATAGTTGTAGTCAAAAGTGACCTCACGCATGATTGGTCCACGGGAAGATTTTGTTCTGCTGGATTTTCCAGGGTTAGTTCCGCCATCAACGCAGGAAACTAAACCGACTAATCCAAGAGCAACGATTGGGAACAAAAAATGTTTTTTCATAGTTTTTCTCCTATAGATACGGCTTATTTTATCTTAGATAAAACAAAACTGCTAGGGTTTTTAGGCCCTAGCAGTAAATCACTTATAAGCTTTGCTTATTTAAGCGGTTTGTTTTGTTGACTTATTCAGCCTTGGCTTCTGGTTTTTTGCCCTTCTTGATGACGAGGAACCAGACGATGCAGAAGATAGCGGCGAGAACGAGGACGCTTCCACCAGCGGCGATGCCAATGATGGCACCTAATGGGAGGCCGGTCTCAGCGCCGTTGTTTCCGGATTCGCCAGTTTCGGCGAGATCGTAGTTGGCGTCGTAGACTTCGATATCGAAGACTTCACCAACTTCTTTCTCAGTGCCATCGGCGAGGGTGATCTTGGCCCAAACGAGGACTGGATAGACGCCACGCTTGGTTGGGGTGCCGGAGATCTTGCCATCTTCAGCGGTCATGCCAGCTGGGAGCTGGTGGTTGACCTGCTCGAGGTCGACAGAGATTTCGTCGATGCTGGTAACGGCTTGTTCAGCGTCGCCTTTACCGAACTTGGCACCATCGGCGAGGTCGAAGGTGATTTCAGCGGCTTCGTTGATGTTGATCTTGTTGGTTGAGGCTTTCATGACGCCGTGGACTTCTTGTCCAAGGACGTTGTTCTTGACGACGGCGCAGTTCGCAGCGGCAAAGAGGATTTCTTTGGCGCAGGTACGGACGGCGTAATACCAAGAATAGGAGTAATGCTTCTCACCGTTGTAGGTGAAGTAAGCCATCATCTCATCATCGTCCCACTTGCACTCGATCTTGTCGCCATAGGAGCTGTTGTCGAGCTGAGCGTTGTTGCCAGAGAGGCAGCGCCAGTTGATGTTCTCATACTTGGTGCCGTCGAAGGAGCTGTTGTTCTTGTGGTCCATATCGGACATGACAGCGCCCTGGAATCCCCACTCTTTGCGGAGAACGTTGGTGAGTAAGTTGTAGTTAGCGGCAGTCTCCATCATACCAAGACGGTTGTAGGAGGACATGATGCCACGGCTGTGGCCTTCCTGGATGACCATCTGGAAGGAACGGAGATAGATCTGACGGAGAGCTTGTTCGTCAACGAAGGTCATGGTACCTTCACGGTTCTTTTCCTGATCGTTAACGCAGAAGTGTTTGAAGTAGCAGTAGACGCCCTTCTTGGAGGCACCATCGACGACTTTGCCAGCCATACGGCCCATTAAGAATGGGTCAGCGGCATAGTATTCGAAGTTACGGCCACCGAATGGGGAACGGTGAGTGTTGACGGCGCAGCCGAGCCAGCCACAGGTACCGGTCTGGAAGAAGGATTCGCAGCCGATGATCTTGCCCTGTTCTTCAGCAAGGGCGAGGTTGAAGGTGGCAGCAACGGTTGGTTCACCACACCACCAGATGATTTCGAACTGGTTTGGACCATCGGAGTCAGTGGTGTTGGATTTGCCGATAGCGGACATGGATGGGTTGTGGAAAGCACCGTCTTCGACGAACTTACGGAGTTCGGCGTAGGTGAATTCATCAAGGAACTCATCCCATTTTGGATCATTGAAGTCGACACCGAACATCTCAGAGATCTGGATACGGTCGGACTTTGGAAGGGAATCAACTTCCTGCTTCCAGCCAAGGGCTTCAATGTCTTCCTTGGTCTTGTAGGCTTCTTCGGAGACGTATCCATTGTGGAGGACGTCGAGGTCAGCCACGACGAAGGAGTGGGTAAGGAATTCTTCAGCGCGCGAACCATCTTTAAGAGTACGCTCTTCCATGGTTGGGTGCTTCGGGAAGGTTGCGGCAAAGTCGGAACGGCTCATGTGGTCGAATCCAATGGTGTTCTCCATTGGGAGGGAGCACTGGAAGCTGGTGTTGTCAGAGAACTGGTTCTTGACCTCAGTACCGGTGTAACGATCGTACTTGTACTGGATGCCACCCTTCTTGACGTTGAGCTTCTTGGAAGCGATGGTCTCGTGGGCGTTCTTCATGAGGAGAACTTCATATTCGCCTTCATCAAGCTCATAGCCTTTGAAATCATTGTGGTTGGCGTCGGTGTAGTCATAGTCAGCAACATCTTGGATGTTGAAGCTAACTTTGACGGTATCGCTCTCGCCTGGTTCGAGCATCTTGGACTTGCCATAGGCGCAGAGGACGTGGTCAGCCTTTTCGATTCCGCCTTTGGTGTAAGGGGCTTTCCAGTAGACCTGGACGACATCCTTGCCAGCGACGTCACCGGTGTTGGTGACCTTGACTTCCATGTTCACGAGCTTCTTGTTGCCAGTGAGGACGGTGCCCTCGGTTGGGTCGAAGCTGGTGATTTCCTGGGAGAAGGTGGTGTAGCTTAAGCCATAACCGAATGGGTAGATGACACCTTCTTCGCCAGCATACCAAGTATCGGCAGCGGCTTTGTCGGTAGCAGCCATATCGGCATAGCGGGTTTCGTAGTAACGGTAGTCAACGTAGATGCCTTCTTCGTAGTTGTTGTAGGCAGCAGCGTAGCAGCCGTTGAGACCACGGTTTGGAACCTTGTGTTCTTCATCAACCCAGCGGGCCTGAGTGCAGGTGCTGGTTGGGGTTCCATCGGCGTTGATCATCGTGTGGTTTGGAATTGGTTCGCCGTTGGAATCGCGATAGAGCTTACCACTCTCGTCGGTGAAGGTCTGGGAGTTATCAGCGAAGTTCTGATAGGTTGGGTTCTTCTTGTGATCACGGGTCCAAGTATCGACGGTGTGTCCGCTTGGGTTGACGGCACCGGTGACGATTTCACCGATAGCCTGGGCGCCAACGGCACCTGGGGTACCCATCCAGAGGACGGCACCGATCTTGTCATCGTTCTCGAAGGCGTCGCACTGGAAGGCGTTGCCGGAGTTGAGAAGGATGATGATCTTGTCGAACTTTTCTTTGACCATCTCAAGCATGTCAAGCTCGTTCTCGGAGAGTTCGAGGAAGTGCTTGTCAGATGGGGCGCTGTTTTTGGTGTCACGGGCATCCATGGCCTTAAGGTCAGTACCTTCAGAACCGGAACGGACGATGACGACGAAGGCAGCGTCGTTGTATTCGTCAAAGCTGGCTTTGACGGAATCGGTGTAACTTGCAACTGGGGTTTCGCCGACGGCTAAGTCACAGATACCGTCATAACGGGTGGTGCCTTCACGGCCGGAACCGGAAGAGCTTCCACTATAGAAGGATTTGAGGGTTGGGTTGATTTCCATGCCAACCTTAGTGAGGGACTGCTCGATGTCGACGCCAGTCTCGCCGTTGATACGGCCGGAACCGGATCCGCCACCGCCGCGGAGCCACTTGTCGCTCTTGCTGTTCTTACCAAAGATGGAAACTTTGTGAACATCTTTAAGAGGAAGCATGCCGTCTTTGTTCTTGAGAAGGACCATACCTTCTCTGGCAATCTCTAAGTTGCAAGCAGAACCAGCCGCGATGAGATCGTTTTTGGTTAAGTACTCGCTGTAGAACTTGCCTTGATGCGCACCGACATACTGATCGATCATTCTGTCGGCGGATGTTGCAGAGGTGGCAGCGGCGCCGATCATCATCAACGCGGAGACACCAAGAACACCTAACAATTTCAATTTTTTCATTGTTCTTGCTTTCTTTCTTTCTCGGTCCGTTATTTAGTCACATGCGCTTCTGACGGGCCGCCAATGGGGCGCATGAGGGCACAAGAATAACATGCAAAAAGCATGCGCACTTGTCCTGTTTCGAATGTATTCTATTTTGGAAGCGCTTACCCCAAGCATGACAATCTTGTGATTTTCGGACGATATATTTAGCATGCGACCCTATTATTAAATATTTATTTAATGCAAAATCAGGAAAAACTATGCGACCAAAATCTTCGACATTTACACAAAATAGCTTATTTTTGCCAAGGATTTTTCAGTTTTGGCCAGATACGACAATCTTGCTACAAAAAGCCCAAAAAAGTTCTTTCACTAAAAATGAAATTAATTTAGGTATTTCGCGTATATAGGCGCATATAAATGCCAGAATCCCTTTACAAGAAAAAAACCGTTCGCTTGGAACGGTTGATTTTGATGAGTGGCGGAGGCGTCGAGATTTGAACTCGAGCACGGGAATCCCCGTCTAACGGTTTAGCAAACCGTCCCCTTCGGCCTCTTGGGTACGCCTCCAACTCGCAAGAAGTACTATACTACAAACGTTTTAATAACGCATTAGGAAAGTTGAGCAATTGTTGATGAGGCTGATGCTTCTATTTCCGAACGGGCCAAAGCAAGGTCAGGATAAATGAATTTTGCGTTGTTCCAGTTATAGGTCGAAGTCTTGATGACCGATTCGGTTCTGACGTCGTAGCGTTTGACCAGATACTCTTCGAACGTGGCCGTGATCGATTCCTCTTTTCCCTCACCATAGGTGGTGACGAACATATCTAAGCTGCCTTCGCCAAGGGATTCGTATTTCGATTCTTTGACGTAGACGTTGTGCTTGCCATATAGGGACTTCAGGAATTCATCGCATTCTTGGGCGACGGTTGAGATGTCTTTGCTATAACGATCACCGTTGATGTCGTCCATCTTGGTCTCCCAAGAAGAGAGAGCCTCATCCCCTATCACTTCCTGGAAAGAGACGATTTTCTTGTTGTGGCCTTTTGGGATGCTTGTTCCGCTATCCTCAGGGACAGTGTCCACTTCTCTGGCGATATATGTGATGAAGGTCTTCTCCACCGCTGCTGGATCGAGATAGTAATACTCGTCAACGGTCTCGGTCTCGCTGGCTTTATAGGTGCCATTGCTATCCGTGACGTCCTTGTTGCTGGTCTTCGTCACGGTCTTGCAGTGCATGTAATGGTATTTCGAAGTCTTCGCGTATGAGTAATTGATGTCTTGCTCATGCTCGGTTGAGTAAACCGAATGGGAAGAATAGCTGTATGTCTCAGGAATCTCAAAGTTTCCCTCGGCGACGTGAAGGACGATCCTATCAAGAAGCTCTGTGGCCTCATCCCTGCTTAAGCTGACCGCGCAAGAAAAGAGGAGCGCGCTGGTTCCAAGGATGGCTAAAAGGGCTTTATTTTTCCTCATGTGCCTAATTATATTGATTTATCTCTAAGAAGACTATCTGCAATATTGTCGTTTTGAATGTTGATGTTATGGCTTTTAAGCGCGGCCTTCGTCTCGTCTAAGCCATCGAAGAAATTCCAAGTGAGGGAATAGAAGAGTCCTGATGTGAAATCCATTAAGTTCTGGGAGGCGAGGTTGAGATCCTCTCCTTTGTCGGAAGCGTTAAGGAATTCGGCTAAAGCGGTATTGAATTCGGCTAAGAACTTTGGGTCGATGGTTCTGTTCTTGATCGCCTCAACCAAATAAAGGACCAAGGATTCCTGGAGGCAATGCGTCTCAAGGCCATCGCTGTTATTCGCGCTCATATCAACCTCTTTGAACATCGCTTTGGCGATAAGGTAATCGAGTAGGAATTCAGTGAGGTCGGCAAGGTTATCTGACCAAGCCCAGTCACTGTGGTAACCGACTTCGTCTTTATAGATGTAATACAAAAACTTCGTGTTTTCCCCGATTGGGGCTTTCTGAAGGTCGCTCTTAGAGGTGAAACGGCATGGCGTAGGCCTGTCACCGAGGACCTTGATGAATTCGTTGTCTTTGAAAGAGTCGAAGATATTCATTGCGGATTCATAGTAGCCTCTCTTTTGCCTAGAGGCAAGCGGAGTGAATTTGATTATGGGCAAGAAGATGGCTACAATTACGCTCATGGAAAGCAAATTCTATTTGAGAATCCCAGGCCCATCCTTCTACGAGAATCCCTACGAGAGGGAGTCTCTTTGCTACACCTTCGATTTAGAGAAGAAAACCCTCGAGATCGAAAGGAGAAGGCTTGCTTCCAAATCCTTTGAGGGAAGGAAAGAACTAAGAGATATCTCCGATGAGGCTTTCTCTAAGTTAGTCACCCTCCTCAAAGAAAAGGACTTATTTCTTTCTAGATGCATGGATTCCTATGTCCCTGCTGACGGAAAGAGGTTCCTCCACTCCGTCTTCCACTATGGCGAGAAATCGATCCTCTACCCTGACTACCTCAACAACTTCGGGGCGAATGACATCTTCGTGAGATACGAGTTCTATCCGGAAAGAGAAAGAGTCGCCTTGTATGAGATCATTAGGGCTCTCGCAAAGACCGCTTTCGAGATTGGTGGATATCCTGAGAAGGAATTCCCAACCACAAACAAAATCCCCGCAATCCTAAGGCGTCAGGATTCCGATATCACCCTTGAATAACAAAAAATCCGTGGCAAATCGTCCACGGATTTCTTTTTTTATCTAATTCCGACTTGGTCTTCGCCAATCATGTAGAGGCCGTTCCTTCTAGAGCAATTCCACTTGATGGCGTTCCTCACGTAATCGTAGTTCGTCTTCTTAAGAAGCGCATATCCGAAGGCGAGGTTGATCTCATGGCATAGGTCATCAAGACTCATCGTGCCTTGGTTGGCGATAAGGTCGGCCGCGCAGTTGCCGATCTCGATGTAAGAGATATCGACGAGCCTACGGGCGTCGCCTTCCTCGGTCGCTCTCCAGAAACGGTTGGAGTTCATTTCGACGCTGCGTGGGTAATAGAAGTTATGGCCACCGCAGCATTCGATGTTGACCTTGACGTTATTGAGGGCGAGGGTGAACTTGTTTCTGACGACAGAGCCGATTCTTCCTAAGTCAAAGGTCTCTCTGAATCTTGATTCGAGAAGCTCTAAGGAGATTGGGTATTCGGTTCCGATCGTTTCCATGAAGAAAGCGAACATGTCTACTTCGTTCATCGCGTTCGGTCCTCTTTCTGGGACGTATTCCGCGCGTACATACGGTTTCTTATTAGGAGAGACATCCACCACTTTCTTGACGAAGAGAGGATCTTTGTTCGTGGAGACGTCCTCATAGAGCCTTTCTCCGCTCTGGGAACGGTTGAAGGCGTTCACGATGTCCTTGATGACCTCTTCCTTGTGGTCAAGATACTCAACGGAATAGAGGTGATGGATATTCCACCTTAATCTGTTGAGGACGAATGGCTCATTGATGTGCCTGTCACGGCAAGTGAGAGAGGCGTTCTTGGAGTTATCGATGATGACGCCGAGGACGAATTCGTTTGGTTTGTTCTTCGCGGAGATGGCGAGGTCGATCTTGAAGGTCGAGGCCCCAAGATTCTCAACGACGACATAGCCAAGATCCTCGAGGTCTTTCTTTAAGAAAGTGGCGATCGAAGTCGGTTCATCGCCCATTTCGTTTTGGCTTCTGTTGGCTAAGGAATTGAGGCCGTTCTTCGCGAATAAGAGGAAGTCACGGAGATAGGAGGCGCCCATGTTTTTGGCGCGCTCAGCCTGAATCTCCTCTGGCTTCATGCTTGAGAAGACGATCATCTCTTCTCTCGCGCGGCTGACGGCGACGTTGAGTCGTCTCTCACCCTTCTTCTGAGATAGAGGTCCGAAGTTGAGGGAAAGACCGTATTTCTTATCCGGTCCATAGGTCGTGCTGAAGAGGATGACGTCTCTTTCGTCGCCTTGAACGTTCTCTAAGTTCTTGATGAGGATCTTCTCCCCTCCTGGAAGAGGATCGAGGAACTCATTCTTCGAAAGCTCTTTGTCGAGCATATCTTCGATAAGGTTCTGCTGGGCTTCGTTGAAGGTGACGACACCGATGGAACGATGCCTGAGCTTGTCGTCCTTGAGTCGACGTACGACCTCTTTGACGAC
>CADBDO010000011.1:14502-24870 GCA_902793515.1 uncultured Erysipelotrichaceae bacterium
AAAGCAATGAGCGATTCGTGGCGGCTTCTGTAGTGCCAGTTGAGTCTTTCGCGAGGGAAGGAAAGGGAAATCGCATCGTCAAGAAGCGACTCAAGGTCTTCGTCAACAGAGTTGAGGGAAGCAAGGTTATCCTCACCGATGCCCATGGCGGAGACGAAGAAGTTGGTTGGAGGCATTTGCTGCTCATCGCCAGCGATGATGACGGAGTCGGCTCTCGCCATCGCTCCGACGGCTTCGGAGGTCGGGATCTGCGAGGCTTCGTCAAAGATGACAACGTCGAAATGGTATTTCTCGATGTTGAGATATTGGGCGACTGCGACCGGGGACATGAGGAAGCATGGGGTCAAGGTCATCACGAGGTCCTTGAATTCATCAAAGATGTAACGGAGCGAGGCTCCCCTGCCGCCGTTCTTGGCAAGCTTTGTGAGTTTGTAGGCGTTAGTGCTTGAAGCGAAGGTGTCCGCGTTCTTTGGATACTTCTCGGTGATCGAAGCAGCGACGACATTGACGGCGAGGCTTTGGATCTTCGCCATCTCTTCGCGATACGACTTCACAAGCTCTTCAGTGCTTGAAGCGCTTAAGGTTGAGAGGTCCCTTTCAGGGAGGACGCGTTTGAGGTAAGCGAGATAGACGTCCGCTTTAAAGGTTGGGAGGAGATTCTCTTCGCTGATCTTGCCGTTAAGGTAATCTTTGAAGAAGGCTTCATCGACCACGCTTTGCATGCGGTCGAGATAGGCCAAGAGGTTGCACCACTCTGAGAGCCTTCCGCTGGAATTGCAAGCGTCAGAAAGCTTGCCACCGAGATACTTGAAGTAGTCGTGCTGGTCAGAGTATTGGTCGATATCGAATTCGAAGCGGTCTTTGAGCTCTTTCTTCTTGTCGTTGAAGATGGCGAACATCTTCTTGAGCTTGGAGTTGGAGTCGCTATAGATGGCGCCTCTGGCCGCGCTATGGATGTAGTTGACGAATTCCTCGCCTTTGTCGTTCTTGAACTCCATCTTCTGGATGTTCTTGGCGATGCTAAGAGTTGTCTCAAGTTCGCTAAGGCGCTGGGTGCTTTCGGCGGAGCTAGAGAAGTCGTATCCACCTAAGATGAAGCGGGAATATGAATCGCATTTTTTCACATTTTCCTCGTCAAAATACGCTTCTTTTAGCAAATCGAGGGACTTTTTGAGGCCATCTCCTTTGATGACGTTCTTGTCGGTGACGAAAGGTTTGAGCCTGTCTCTTAGCTTCTTGAGAGCGAAGATCTTTTTGAAGAAGGAAAGCTTACTCGCTTCCTCGTATTCTTTCTCAAGCTCAAGAGGATCGAAGGCGGTATAAACGCTGTCATTGAAGTTAATGGCAACCGCGTCTTTGTCGTGAGCGAGTTTGATCTTGAGCTTGATAAGGGCGCGTAAGTTCTCCTCGTTCTCAAGGAATTGAGAATCAAGGAGGTATTCATACCAATATGGGATGTCGCCTTGGAGCTCGCTGATGACGTTGAGGTAGGCTTCGACGTTTCTATATGACTCGTAGAGCGATCCCAGATGTCGACAAGCTCATCGAGCTCAGCGAAAACCTTGGTTCTGTAATCAAGGGAGTATTCTCTCTTCTGGAAGCCGATGAATGGGCTGCGTCCGTAGGACGAGAATGGTTTGACAAAGGAGACGTAGGCCGAGATGGCGGACATAACCTCAAGATATTTCTGCGGGCTTAAAGAGCCGATGAACTTCGGATCAATCTCCGTATCGGTTTTGTATTTCTCGTTCTCGAGGTATCCGACGATAGCCTCGTATGGGGAGATGAAGTATGAGCCTCTTGAATGGAGGTCTTCGATGATGGAATTGAGCTCTCCCCTCTTGTCCATGATGGAATCGCTTAAGGAACGGTAATCCTCAGCGTTCTCTAATGGGCCCATAGCAAGAAGCTTGGAGTAGATGGAAAGGATTTCGCTCTTAGGTTTATTGAGGGAAGCGATTTCTAAGCAAAACTGGCCTAAATGGAGGTCATCAAGCCTTCTTTTAACGACATCGAGGGCAACTTCTTTTTCAGCGACGAAGAGGACCTTTTTGCCATGGTAAAGGAAGTTCGTGATCATGTTGGCAATCGTCTGCGATTTGCCTGTGCCTGGCGGGCCATCAAGGATGAAGGATTCGCCTTCTTCGGCATCGGAGATGGCTTTGATTTGGCTTGAGTCGGCTGGGAGAGCGGTCGCGATATCGCGAGGGTTGATTCTCTCATCCATCTCATTGGCAGGAATGAGGTTTTCGGCATCGTTCCACTTCTTCTCGCCATAGACGAAAGAAGCGACGAGCTTGTTGTTCATGATCGTGTTGCGATGGTTCTTAAGATCGCTCCACATGACGAAGTGAGAGAAGTTGAAAAGGGAAAGAACGCTTCTGTTCTCAAAGAGAAGCCAGTTCTTCATCGGGGCGATGATGTTCCTGATCTCGTTATAGATGAGACGGACATCGACCTGGCCGTTAGCGAGTCTTGGGAGAGGATAGAGTTTGGAGAAATCGAGGCCGAAGTTCTGTTTGAGGTATTGGAAGAAGGTGCTATTGAGCCCGATGTCGTCGAAATCGTAATCAAGGGTATAGAAAGGACCGTTCTTTCTTCTTGGCATCTTTCCTTCAAGAAGGAAGATTGGGGCGTACATCGCGCCGGTTCCTCTTTCGGCGGCTTTCTCGTTGTCGTACCAACGGATTTCGCCAAGGGTTAAGAAGAGAGGGTTGCAGCCACTTTCTTCGATGCTCGTGTTGCTCTTTCTGGCAAGGGCTTTTAAAGCGTCATCAGAGTCATCGCTCTTATTGACGGCGATGAGCATCGATTTCGCATAGTTCTCTTTGATGGTTGGGCCATAGACTTTCTCATCAAAGGAGAGAGGTTGTTTCTTGTCGCTGTCGCTTAACTTGAGGGAAGCAGGGACAAGGCTGATCTTCTCTTTGTCGGAAAGGAAGGCGAGATACTCAAGAGGGTCAACCACTTCAATCTCGACTCCGCGGAGTCCGCCTTTGTAGTTGATGAGGCGGTTCCTGAGGTTCAAATCAAGGAGCTTTTCTTCCCAATAGTCGTAGCGGTTTTTGTTGCCTTTGGCGTCCTCTGGGAGGAAGCGTCTATTGCCTACGTCAATGTTTGGGAGACTGTATTCCGTGCTGGAAATGCTAGGGAAATCGAAATAAATGGTGCCGTCTTCTTTCTCTTTCTTGGTTGGGATTGGGAGGATCCATTCCTTGCGGCACATCTTGATGTCGAGGGCGTAGCTGAACTTCTTCTCTTTCTCAAGATAGTCTTTGGCGTTATTCATCGCTTTGTCGAAGGTGATTTCGGTTCCTTCAGAGAAGTCGACGACGTTGATTAAGGCAAGGTGATTGAAGCCTTCGGAAGCGTTGTTCAAAAGGCTTTGGAGATTCTCTTCTTTGCTTGAAGGGAAAGAGAGTTCCTCAAGCCAGCAACCGACAAGGGCGTGGCTATGGGTGAGGATGAGAATTGGCCTTAGACCAATCGACTCAAGGAGCGAGCAGAAAAGGAGAGAGGAATCTAAGCAGTTACCCACCCTTCCTTCGATGACTTCGCGAGGAAGCCTGACGCGCTGGAAGACTTTCTCAAAGGAAGCTGGGGTTGTGCTATAGCGGATATTTGAAGCCTGGCAGGCTAAATAGAGTGAATCGATATCCTCAAGGACGGCATTAGGGTCATGGGTCTGATAATCGTCGAAAGCACTGCTGCCGTATTTCTCTTTCTTGATGGCGGCGGCTTTGGCGACTAACCCTTTGACGAGAGGGTCATTTGGAGTAACGAATGAAGCGAGAATCTCATCGATCCATTCCGAAGAGGCGCTTTCCTCGATTGGGAGGAAACGGATGTCGACCGAGGTGGTCGCAAGCATCTCCCCTGTCTCGTTTGTGATCGTCGCGACAAGAGAGCCGGGGATGGCTTCGTTAAGGGAATAGAGCTTGAGAGGATCGAGGATGATCTGGAAAGAATCGACAACGGTCTCTTTCTTTTTCTCAAGGCAAGTGATTCTGACCGAATGGATTTCAAAGAATTCAGGATTCGCTTTGAAAGAAAGGCGGACATCCCTCATATCCTTGTCAGTGTCGTTTTTGATGACGATCTGACGGAGGAAAGAAAAAGAATTCTGTTTGTTGCCAAGGGCTTCTTTAAGAAGGCTCTCAGCCTGATAGTTCACATAGTTGACGCTTTTGCTCGAGTCGATTCTCAAAGAAAAGCCAAGGTTCTCAAGTTCGTTGCTCATACACAAATTGTAGAATAATTTGGAGGCGCGGACAAACAAAAAAGCCTCCTTTTTTGAGGAGGCTTTAATTTTAAATGCGCGTGATTAATACGCTCTAGCGAAATAGGCGATGATGCGGGCCTTTTTGCCGGTGACTGGATCGACGAGCGAGGTATCTTCAGGAAGCTCTTCGGCGATGCAGCGGGCGGTGCCGCCTTTGGTAAGCTCTTTGATCTTGAGCTCGCTTTCAGGGGTGCCGTCATAGGCAAGCATGGCGTAACCGCCGACATTATCGAGAGCGGCATTGAGCTCTTCGATATTGTTCACTTTAGTGATGTGGGCGTCGCGATACTTGAGGGCCTTCTGATACATGTCGTTATGGATCTCGTCGAGGAGAGGGGCGCAAAGCGACTCGATCTCCTTGATTGGGAGGATCTTCTTTTCGCCGTTGACGCGCTTGGTGAGGACGGCCTGACCGTTAGCAAGGTCTCTTGGTCCGACTTCGATGCGGAGAGGGACGCCTTTCATCTCGTACTGGGCGAACTTCCAGCCTGGGGTTCTTGAATCATCGTCATCAAGTTTGACCCTGATGCCCTGCTTCTTGAGGGAATCATAGATCTCATGGCAGGCATCGAGGACGCCTTCGGCTTGCATCTTGATTGGGACGATGACGACCTGGGTTGGGGCAACGCGTGGAGGGAGGACAAGACCATTGTCATCGCCATGGACCATGATGATGGCGCCAAGGAGTCTTGTGGAGACGCCCCAAGAGGTCTGGTGAGGGGTCTCAAGTTTGTTTTGTCTTCCGAGGTAATGAATGCCATAAGCTTCAGCAAATCCCTGTCCTAAATAGTGGGAAGTGCCACTTTGGAGGGCCTTTCCATCTGGCATGAGAGCCTCAATGGTGTAGGTCGCAATAGCGCCGGCGAATTTCTCGTTCTCGGTCTTTTTGCCTTTGAGGAATGGGATGGCTAAAAGGTCACGGCCAAGGTCATCGTAGATGTCGAGGGCCTTCTTGACGTTGTCTCTGGCTTCTTCTTCGGTCTCGAATAAGCAGTGTCCTTCCTGCCAAAGGAATTCAGAGCCGCGGAGGAATGGACGGGTGGTCTTTTCCCAACGGACGACGGAACACCACTGGTTGAAGGAAATTGGGAGGTCTCTATAAGAGGAGACGATCTGTTTGTAGAGGTCGCTGAAGAGAATCTCGGAGGTTGGACGGATGACGAGAGGGTCTTCAAGCTGCTTAGCTCCTCCGATCGTGGCGATGAGGGCCTCTGGAGCGAAGCCTTCGACATGCTCTTTCTCTTTGTTGAACATGCTCATCGGGATGACGAGAGGGAGATAGACGTTTTTGGCGCCAAGCTCATTCTTGATGCGCCTATTGAAGTAATTCTGGATCTCTTCCCAGATGGCATAAGAGTAAGGCAAGTAGTTGATGAAGCCTTTGACGGAGGCGTAGTTCATGAGCTCCGCTTTGCGGACGACGTCCGTATACCATTGGGCGAAATCCTGTGATTGCGATGTGATTGCGTTGTTTTTGTTTTCCATGTTGATGATTATTTCCCTTTCCAGTTTGTGTTGATACCTTTCATTTCAAGGACACGGGTCTCGTGTTTCTCGCTCACCTCGACGATCTCGCGGCTGAACGGGGCGAAGATGTCGCAGCTGATGTAGTCGATGCCACTGCTGACGACTAGCTCAATCGAATCCCAGTTCTTAAGGTCGCTAGCGATGATCGGCTTCTTGAATCTGATGAGCCTCTCTACGAGAGCGTGGAGCTGTGACCTGATCGTGGCATCCATGTTACGCTCGCTGCCATGTGAGCTGAAGTCGACGATGAAGCTGTCGCCTAAGGCCAAGATGTCTTGGTCGATGAGGAGCGCTTTGCCGCTTAGGACGAAGGCGACGTCGTAGCCATTCTCGTGGATGTCCTTGATGAGCCTTATGACCTCTGCCACACCGACGGAACCGACGACGTTATTCACGTCAGACTCCTTTAAGGTGAAGACGAGGTTCGCTTCTTTGGCGTTCCTTAGACGCTTGAAGAAGGTAGGGATCGATTCTAATTCGCTCATGAGGGCTGGGTAGAAGAGCTTTTGGCTCTTGAGCTCTCTTTCGGCGATGTATGTTCCGACTAGGTTCTTGGCGATGGCGGCGAAGAGGTTCTTCTCGTCTTTCGCTCTAAGAGCGTAGTTCTTAAGCTCTTCCATGTTGTAGAAGGCGCAGTCAGCTGTAGGCTCCGCTCTTCCGATGAAGCCATAGACGCGTCTCCTTCCGATTGAGTAGACGGGTCGATATGTATAGAGAATCTTCTTTTCGTAGATGATGCGCTCGACCTCGCTGCGGTAGTTGCCGGATTCGCTTGTCTCCGCATAATCGTCGATACCCTGCTTGTAGAAGTAAACGGACGAAGGGTATTCGAAGGCGTTGGCCGCGCATTTCCTTGAAGCGAGGAGAATAGCGGTTCCGTCACCGAGAAGGTCTTTGTTGGCGACGACACCGACTTTGATCTCAAAGAGTGGGTCGTGTGGTTTGCGGTTTGCTTTAAGGGATGAGGTGACGCTGTTGACGACCTTGAGGGCAAAGCTGATGGCCTCGGTGTTGTCGTTCATGTCGTAGTTGGCGATGATGTATTCCGCCTCTCCCCCACCAAGGAGTTTGGCAGGCGCTTTGACGAATGGCTCAAGGGCCAAACGGTATCTAAGAAGGAAGGAGCGATTGAGCTTCGTTTCTTTATTTCCCTCAGCAAAACCATAATATTTTGGCCTGATCGCGAAGCAGAAGGTCATGCCGTTGCTTGTTCCATTGGCCTTAAGGTAATCGACGAAATCACGTTCAGAAGAGAGAAGGAGAGAAGGACCGTTAAGCGACCTTCCTGTCTTCTTTTCGAGAAGGATGTAGCTCTCTAAGTGGACGATGCCTTTGACTGGATCGCTTTTCGCGACTCTAAGGAAGGCCGGGAACTTCTTCGTGGACTTCTTGAAGAAGACGGTTGTCTGAAGGTAATCGGTGGTTTGCTTTCCTTCAAGGACGTCATTGACCCAAACCTTGATGCGGTTAGGCTCATGCCCTGGGAAGGAATCGTAGAACTGCTGGATGGAGCAGGTACGCTTCTCACTCATGGCGCCGAGATTGAAGAAGGTGACGACATCCAAAGTGTTGTCGACTTTGTATACGCGGATATTCGAGGCTTCGTAGGTCATGGCCTTGAAATATTCATCGTCTTTTTTCCTCGCAAGAAGGAAAGTGATCGCAAAGACAATGACGCTGGCGACGGCAAGAACGAAAAGAGCGACTCTGAAAATGAACGGCCAATCGAGGCCAGAGAGCCAATTAATGATGTTCTTGAAAAACTCTGCCATGACTAAAATGTGGTCTTAGACCACGAGAGCATTTTAACACGCATAAAAGCCATTAAGGGAACAAATTGATTTAGCATAAGTCTTTTCTTGCTAAAGAGAGGTGCTGTGGGTTATGATTTCTCACGCCGGAGAAGTACCCAAGCGGCTGAAGGGGTTAGTCTCGAAAACTGATAGTGGGCGCAAGTCCAGCGAGGGTTCAAATCCCTCCTTCTCCGCCACTAGAATATTTAGTCGGATTCGTCCGGCTTTTTTTATCAAAACTCGAGCAAATCCTCGATTTTGCAGCCTAAGGTTCTGGCTAGTTTGTAGACGGTATCTACCTGAGCTTTGTTAATGTCGTTTCTACGCTGCTCATACATTTGTATCGAGCGGAGGTCGACCTGGGAACGCTCAGCAAGCTCTTGTTGTGTCATCCCGCTGGCACGTCTAATGATTTTGAGATTGGTCTCAGGTTTTTCTCTTTTTACGCGCTCAGTAGCCAGATCAATGAATTTTTGAATGTCAGCCTCGTGCAATGTTTCGTACATACCTAGCACCGTTTGAATTGGCAAATATTTGTTGATCACGTAAAAGGAAAGCCCGCTTTCATATTGAAATCTCGCTATGGCGGATCCAGCCCAATAATACATGTCGTTCTTTATCGCATAATCGCCTGACATGATTTTGTCTGAAAGCGACCTTTCATACGCCGGATAAGTATTAACGACGATGGAAAGATAGTCTTTTGCAGAATAACCAGAAAGATATTTTGGGTTTCCTTTTTCTATTTCCATCGCCACTTTAGAAGAAACGAACATCTCCCAAATCACAATGGGGTTATATTCACAAGCGACAGCATATTCGAGCATCAAGCCCAGGTTGTCCGCAACATCTTCCAGATAAGTTTTTTCGTAACTTTTAATCAGCATTTGTGCCGCCTTTCCTCATGATGTCGTTTATAAACTCCTCATTTTCGACGTGAGATTCCTGAACGCTAAAATACTCTTCCCTTGCTTGTTTGTCCCTAGCAACTCGTTTCGTGTGATAAGTTCGATGATCAACGGATTCGTTTCCAAGATAACGAATAGAGTTGAACGCTTTCTCGCTTATCAGAACCGTTTGCACACCAAGCTTCCCAAGCTTCATCGCCTCAGAGAGTTTTTGGACGGAAATGGTGTTATTCAAAAAGTCCTTGGCGAACCTGAAATAGGAATCGTCTGCTCGATATCCAATAATGACATCGTACTGTTCGACATCGATGTAATAATTCTTAATTAAGAATTCTTTTGCTCGTCTTGAGATCGGTGAAATCAAATCAAAGGTCCTGAACTTGACGAGTATGGCCATCCAGTTGAGTATCGAATAAGATTTGTCGGTCAAATCAAGAACTTTAAGGCCGCTCAAATCCAACTCGTATTTGTTGGAATAACCGTTGGTCTGATCGTCAACGCACGCCCATTCTTTTGCGAGTTCATTGTTTTCGGTGCAATAAAACCCACTGCCGTAGTCATTGTATGGCTTTCCAAGTCCATAGACAGGCTTTTCTATGATGCTCGTTGAACCGTGGTATATGATGCGTTTGTCCATTTCCCGTTCACCCCTTTCCTGTGTTTTTGCTCAACTCAATAATATCATTGGAATGATAGTTTTCAAATCAAGAATCAAAAAAATATCGTTGGAATGATAGTCTTAAGAAAAAACCGAGACAAATAGCCTCGGTTTACTTATTGTTACTCGCCCATTCTATGGAGCAGGGCTCCAACTTCGCTTAGTTTCTCTTCTAATTCGTTTTCGGAGCATGCGTCATGGACGCAGTGTTTGATGTGGGCCAAAAGAACGATCTCATTGGCTTTCTTCAACACGGCGACCGCGGCCATTAACTGGTTTGAGATGTCGATGCAATAAGCGTCTTCATCCACCATCTTCTGGATGCCTTCGATCTGGCCTTTCGCTATTGCGAGCTGGCGTTTAACCTTTTTTGGATCTGCTTTCATTACTTTAATGACACGAATTTGAAACGTGTCTCTCCTAAAGCCTTCTGGTACTCTTCCTCAGAAAGAGGGGCTTCCGCTTTAACTTCGGCGATGCCTTTCTGATAAGAGACCTTCACTTTCTTGACGCCTGGGAGGGCTTCAAGGACGCTGGTGACTGTGCGGGCGCAGCCTTCGCACATCATTCCTTCGATGTTGACGATTTGTTTTTTGAGCATATTCATTCTCCTTTTTTAATAGCTTTTCTTTTGAATAAACGTAGCCTCAACGCATTGAGGACGACGGTAACTGAGGATATCGACATGGCAATTGAGCCATACATTGGCTGCATGATGACGTATGGGTAGAGCACTCCTGCCGCAAGAGGGATGAGCAAGAGGTTATAGAAGAAGGCCCAACCAAGATTCTCTTTGATGTTCAAGACGACCTTATGGCTGAGTTCGATCGCGGACACGACATCAAGCGGATCGCTTCTCACGAGGATGATGTCGGCTGAATCAATGGCGATGTCCGAGCCCGCTCCGATAGCGATGCCAATGTCGGCTTTCGTAAGGGCTGGGGCGTCGTTCACCCCATCGCCAATGAAAGCGACCTTATGACCATCTTCTTGGAGCCTAGAAACGATTGCTTCCTTGTCCCCTGGAAGGACTTCTGAATACACGTCATCAACCCCTAAAGAATCAGCGATCGCTTGGGCGGTAATCTTGTTGTCTCCGGTGACGATGAAAACCTTTTTACCGAGGTTTTGCAGGGATTTTATGGCAAATCGGCTGTTTTCTTTGACTTCATCGCCAATGGCAATTAGGCCAATTACGAG
>CADBDO010000012.1 GCA_902793515.1 uncultured Erysipelotrichaceae bacterium
CTTAAGACCGACACCGGCATCAACCTTCTTGAGCCAGGTGATACCCCATCCGAGAACGCTCGATTCCTCTTATTCCTCAGCGCCGTCATCAAAGCGGTCGATGAGTATCAGGATTTACTCAGAATCTCCGTCGCCACTGCTGGCAACGATAACCGTTTAGGCGCTAGCGAAGCCCCGCCAGCCATCGTCTCCATCTTCCTTGGAGATGAGCTTACCGCCATCCTTGAGGCCATCGAGAACGGCACCCCATACCAAGACAAATCCAAGACCCCAATGAAGGTCGGAGTTACCTCTATCCCTGCTTTCCCAAAAGACAACACGGACAGAAACAGAACCTCCCCATTCGCCTTCACCGGCAACAAGTTCGAGTTCAGAATGCCTGGATCTTCCCAGTCCATCGCCACTCCAAACACCGTTCTCAATACCGCGGTTGCCGAGGAGCTTAGGAAATTCGCTGATGTCCTTGATGCCTCTAAGGACCTCAAGGCCGACATCCATAAGCTCGTCAAAGACACCATCAAAGAACACAAGAGAATCATCTTCAACGGCAACGGCTATGACCCAAGCTGGATCAAAGAAGCCGAGAAGAGAGGCTTAAGCAACTATCCAAACACCCCTCTTGCCCTCAAGCACTACACCGACAAGAAGAACGTCGAGCTTTATAAGAGCCATGGTGTTCTTAGCGAAGCCGAAATCAATTCAAGATACGAAGTCTATCTTGAGACCTACACCAAGACTGTCGCCCTTGAAGCGAGAACCATGCTTGATATGGCCAAGAAAGACATCATGCCAGCCGTTATCAAATATAGCGGCATGATCGCCAAAGACCTCAAGCTCAAGAAAGACATCGCCCTTGGCTTTGCCACCGACTACGAAGTCTCTCTCCTTAAGGATGTCTCCACTCTCTCTAGCGGCCTCTACCTCGCTACCCTCGACTTAGAGAAAGCCCTTGAGAAAGCGACCATGAAAGATCCTTATGAGCTCGCTATCTACCATCATGACGTCGTCTTAGCCAAGATGACCAAACTCAGGGATTCCGCCGACAAGCTCGAAGTCATCGTCGGAACCGAATACTGGCCAATGCCAGACTATGGCAAATTGCTCTTCAGCGTTAAGTAAATATGAATAACATCAATGTCGTATTAGGTGCCTTCTATGGTGACGAAGGCAAAGGAAAGATCATCGATTATCTTTCCACTGAGGCTGATTATGCCGTCCGTTTTGCGGGCGGAGACAATGCCGGCCACTCAATCGAAGTCGGTGGGGTGAAATACGCCTTCCACCTTCTTCCTAGCGGCATCCTCAATGAAGGCTGCAAAGCCGTCATCGGTAATGGCGTCGTCATCAACCCAAGAATCCTTTTCCAGGAAATCGCCACCGTCCTTGAACACGGTCACAAAGTGGACAATCTCTATATCTCTGACAAGGCCCACGTCCTTTTCCCTTACCATGTCGAATTAGACGCGGCTCTTGAAAGCCAAAGAGGCGGCCACAAGATCGGCACCACCAAACGCGGTATCGGACCTGCTTATTGCGACAAGTACGAAAGATCCGGAATCAGGGTTGGCGAATTCATCAGCGACTCCTTCCTCGAAAGGCTTAAGGAGAACGTCGAGAAGAGCAACGTCTCTTTGAAGAGCAAAGGCTTTGAGCCTCTCGACTATGAAGAGATCGCCAAAGAATATAGCGAGTACGCCAAACGCATCAAACCGTTTGTCTGCGATACCACTACCCTTCTCCATAACGCCCTCAAAGAGAACAAGAAGATCCTCTGCGAAGGCGCGCAAGCCGCTTTGCTTGATATCGACTTCGGCTCATACCCATATGTCACAAGTTCCACCACCACCATCGGCGGCGTCTTCACTGGCACTGGCATGTCGCCAAAGTACTTAAACGAGGTCATCGGTGTCCTCAAAGCCTATTCCTCCAAAGTCGGAGAAGGCCCATTCCCAACCGAGCTCAACAACGAGATCGGCGACAAGATCAGGGAGCTTGGCCACGAATACGGCGTCACCACCAAGAGACCTAGAAGAACCGGCTGGCTTGACTTGGTCGCCATCAACTACTCGGCCATGATCAACGGCTACACCGGTTTCGCCCTCAACCACCTCGACACATTAGGCAAGCTTGATGAGATCAAGATCTGCGTCGGCTATGAATATAAAGGCGAAGTCTCCACTGACTTCCACACCGACATGGAATACCTCAACGAAGCCAAGCCTGTCTATAAGACCTTCAAAGGCAACTTTGGGGACATCTCCCACTGCCGTAAATTCGAAGAGCTTCCAGAGGCCGCTAGAAAATACGTCGAAGAGATCGAAAACTTCACTGGCGTTAAGGTCAAGTTTATCGGCGTCGGCGCTTCCAGAGAGGAAATCATCGTTAGGTAATTTGAGGGACAAAAACCCAAAATATATCGGTTTTGCTAGGGATTTAGCGAAATCCAAATAACAAAAGGAACATCTTATGTGTGGAATCGTTGGCTACATCGGAGAGCACCAGGCGAGCGATATCTTGCTTGACGGCCTCACGAAGCTTGAATACCGCGGATATGATTCCGCCGGTGTTGCGGTGAGAAACGACGAGAACGTCATCTCGGTCGTGAAGACGAAAGGAAGAATCAAATACCTTAGAGCCAAGATCGAAGAAGGTCATGGTCTTTTTGGCACGTCTGGAATCGGCCATACCCGTTGGGCCACACATGGCGAGCCATCCGAAGACAACGCCCACCCACACGCCTCAAACGACTTCAATGTCGTCGCTGTCCATAACGGCATCATAGAGAACTACGATGAGCTGAAAGCCAAGTTAATCAGAAAGGGCTACACCTTCTATTCGGACACCGACACGGAGATTGCCGTCAAACTCATCGACTACTATTACAAGAAATACATCCAGACCCCATGTGACGCGATTTCAAAAGCCATGGTCCGTATCAGAGGATCATACGCTTTGGCGGTCATGTTCAAAGACTACCCAGATGAGATTTGGGTGGCGAGGAAAGATAGCCCGATCGTCCTTGGCGAGAAAGATGG
Organism: uncultured Erysipelotrichaceae bacterium; assembly: GCA_902793515.1. GTDB lineage: Bacteria > Bacillota_I > Bacilli_A > RFN20 > CAG-826 > UBA4951. The sequence continues at coordinate 3,036 of CADBDO010000012.1, forward strand.
CGAAGTCTATATGGCTAGCGACGTCACCGCTATCTTGAACCACACCAAAGACGTCTATTATCTCGACAACATGGAACTCGCCAGAATGAAGAGAGGAAGCATTGCCTTCTTCAACATCGATGGCGACGAGATCAAGAAAGAAACCCAAAGGATCGCTTGGGAAGCTGAGGCTGCCGAAAAAGGCGGATACCCTCACTTCATGCTCAAGGAGATCCACGAAGAGCCAAAGGCCGTCAAAGACACCCTTTCCTCTTTGCTCAAAGATGACGATATCTCTCTTGAGAGACTTGGTATTTCTGACGAAAGCCTCAAATCAATCAACTCCATCACCGTCATCGGATGCGGATCCGCTTATCACGTAGGCGTTTCTGCCCAATACGTTTTCGAAGATATGGCGAGAATCCCAACCAGGGTTGAGCTCGCTAGCGAATACCGTTACCGCAACGCCCCACTCGATAAGAATGGCCTTGTTGTGGTCATCAGCCAGTCTGGTGAGACCGCTGACTCTTTAGCGGCCCTTAGAAAGGCCAAAGCCGAAGGCATCAAGACCCTTGGCATCGTCAATGTCGTTGGCTCCACTATCGCTAGAGAAGCCGATTACGTCATCCAGACGATGGCGGGACCAGAGATTGCCGTCGCCACCACCAAAGCCTATAGCGCCCAGCTCATCTGCTGCTACGCCTTAGCCCTTAAGCTTGCGAAATTACGTAACGCGATCGATGAAGAGAAATACTCTTCCCTCATCGCTGAATTAAAAGGTCTTCCAAGCAAGATCGAGGCAATTCTTTCAGAGAAAGAAGACATCAAAAAACTTGCCAGCGAGATCAGAAATGCCAAAGACATCTTCTTCATCGGACGTGAGATCGACTACGCCACATCATTAGAAGGCTCGCTCAAGATGAAGGAAATCTCTTATATCCACTCCGAGGCCTATGCGGCTGGAGAGCTTAAGCACGGCACGATTTCTCTTATTGAGAAAGGCACCCCTGTCATCGGCATCCTCACTCAGTCAAACGTCTATGAGAAGACCATCTCCAACCTCATTGAGACAAAGACCAGAGGCTCTCATGTCATCTGCGTCATTAGTGAAGACAAAGTCAAAGAGAACTCGATTGCTGATGACCTCATCACCATCCCTAACACCTCTGAGTATTTCATGACGAGCTTAGCCATCATCCCTCTTCAGCTTTTGTCCTATTACGTCTCCGTCCAGCTTGGACTCAACGTCGACAAACCTCGTAACCTCGCTAAGTCGGTTACGGTCGAATAAGCACTTCTTATTGAAGAAATAGGTACATTTTGCTATGGTATTTAGGCGCTAAATATAGCGTCTAGAACGCCGGCTTAGCTCAGCTGGTAGAGCAACGCACTTGTAATGCGTAGGTCTTCGGTCCGAATCCGGAAGCCGGCACCAACGTTCTGAATAGAGATCCTCAACTGAGGATCTTTTTTGTTGCTTCCCTCAAAGACGCTTATTGACTTTTTTAAACGAAAAATGCCAAACTATCGAAACCTACAAGACGCGTAGGTGTTCAAGTTATGTTCAGAAAAAGAATCCCATTGTTGTTTGTTACCGCATCTTCTCTTTTAGCGTCCTGCAACGGAGGCAACGCCCAAAACAGCACAAATAAACGTGCCGACGTGAAGGTTGATTTTGACACGGTTTTTAACATAACAAGGTACAGCAACAAGGCGAACGTAGGTACCATGGAATTCCTGCCATTAACAGAAAACACCATATCAATCCGTTTCGCTTTTGATAAGTCTTTTGACGATACTTTTGTTTTTGCATACACTCCAACAATGTTTTCCGTTGCAAGGCTTTGTGAAGAATTTGAACAACCGGGCGACAGGTTATTCAATTACCCATATCATAGAAGGAGTAAGCGGAGTAAAAGACTTTTACAGGATACTTTTAAGCGGAAGCGGAGTTTTAACCTTTGAGTATGATGCCACGTTTGATCCTTCTAAGCACTTTTACGCCTGCGAAGGCGCTAGAGCCATTTCTCCATATTTCGTTTTGACAGACGAGAACGGAAAGACAGTTAATGAAGACTGTTGGACTTGGTATCACTTTTCAAACAAAGATCTGTTTAAAGGCGAATTACAATAACAAGCGGTCTCTAAGGCCGCTTTTTTTATTGTCAAAAAGCAAAAAGAAAAGCCCAGCCATTGGCTGAGCTTGATCTCGAAGTGAGTAAACGGATTAACGTTTGCTGAACTGTGGAGCGCGACGGGCGCCTTTGAGACCGTATTTCTTTCTCTCTTTGACACGTGGGTCACGGGTAAGCATACCAGCGACTTTGAGGGTCTTACGATCCTCGCCAGCTTCGAGAAGAGCACGGGCGATGCCAAGACGGATGGCCTCGGCCTGACCGGTGAATCCACCGCCATAGACTTCGGCTTCGACGTCATACTTGGTTTCAGCACCACTGAGAGCCAAAGGCTGTTTGAGGTTCTGAACAAGGGTGGCGTATGGCATGTATTCGTTCACATCGTGGCCATTGACGACGATGGAGCCTTTGCCAGCTTTGATGTAGACACGGGCGATAGATTTCTTTCTACGACCGGTGCCATAGAACTTAGTAACTTTAGTAGCCATTTTCTATCTCCTTATTTGATTTCGAGAGCGACTGGTTTCTGAGCAGCCTGCTCGTGTTTGTCGTCAGCATAGACGAAGCACTTCTTCATCATAGCGCGGCCAAGAGGTCCTTTTGGTAACATACCCCAGACGGCTCTTTCGACCATTTCGACAGGGAACTCACGCTTCATGACGCCAGCGGAACGGGTTCTGAGACCGCCGTTGTAGCCGGAAACGTTGTAGTAGTTCTTCTTGTGTTCTCCACCGGCCTTGCCAGTCATTTTGACCTGGGCGGCATTGATGATGATGACGTAGTCACCAGTATCTTCGTTTGGAGTGTAGATTGGCTTGTTCTTTCCCATTAAGACCATAGCGACCTGGGTGGCGAGACGGCCAAGGATGACATCTTTGGCGTCGACGACGTACCAGCTGCGTTTGATCTCAAGAGGCTTAGCAATAGTTGTTTGACGTTGCATAATCTTTTCCTCTTTCTTCTATTAATGCATGCCACCGATTAGGGTGGCCCTAAAATCAGTGCTCGTATATTATGCACATGCGCTAAAGGAGTTGCAACAACTTTTTTGGCAAAATGTAAATTTTTGTAATTATTATATAATTACCTGAATTTTTGGCTCATTTTTCGTTCAAAAATACGCACTCGCGAGCGCATATCAATATAAAAAAGCAAAAGAAAAGAGGGCCGTTTCGTGGCCCTCTAAATTCCAAAGCTCTTAGATGTTGTTGACGTTGTGATAGACGTTCTGGACATCTTCGCACTCATCAAGCATGGCGAGCATGTCTTTGACCTTCTGAGCGTCTTCGGCTGAGAGATCGACGTACTCGTTTGGAAGGAAGGTGACTTCAGCGGAATCGAAGTCAGTGACTCCGATGCCATTGAGGACTTCTTTCGCTTTCTCTAAATCGCCAGGGGCGACGGTGCACTCGACTTCGCCATCTTCGTATTCGACTTTCTGGACGTCGACATCACCAAGGATGAGGTTCTCTTCGGTCTCATCGCGTTTGGCCTCATCGCCTTTGAAGGCAATGTAAGCGGCATAGGTGAAGTTATAGGCGACGGAGCCCATCTTGCCACCCTTCTTGGTGACGATGGTTCTGACACCGACTAAAGCGCGGTTGACGTTGTCGGTTAAAGTGTCGACGATGATGAAGCTTCCGCCTGGGCCGAAGAATTCATAACGGCCTGGGATGTAAGCGACGGCATCTCCGCCTTTGGCTTTCTCGATGGCTCTGTCGATGACATCACGTGGGCAGGTTTTGCGGTATTTTTCGATGGCGCTTCTGAGCGCAAGGTTGCTCTCTGGGTCAGGGACACCGCTCTTAGCAGCGGCATAGATCTCCTTCGAAGCGCGCATGTAGATGGCGCTCTTTGCTTTGGCAGACGCGGCCATTGCGGCGGCTCTTACTTCAAAATGTCTTCCCATAAAAAGCTCCTTAAGAAACTAGTGTATTCTACCACTGCTATAAAGCAGTAGGTAGTTTTTTGTTTAATAGATGACGTCCTCTAAGCAAAGTCCTGACGGATCGGCCTTGAAAGAAATTATTTTTCTTTCCTTGGCGTCGAGGCTTTTCTCCACTTCTTCTAACGTCATCTTCCCTTCGCCAACTCGCATGGCGACTCCGACCATGGTCCTGACCATGTAGGTCATGAAGCCATTCGCGGTGAGGGTGACTTTCATATGGCCTTCATGAAGGTCGAAGGTCATCTCTAGGATATCACGGATGAAATTGTCTTTATCGATTGGCTTTGGGGTGAAGTTCTTGAAATCGTGTTTCCCTAAGAAAAGACGCATGGCTTTCTCAAAGAGAACGAAGTCGAATTTCTTGTATTCAAGCTGGTACTCAGTGATGGCAAAAGGATTCCTTGGTCCATGGTGGAAGGAATAGGAATAGACCTTCTTGGATGCGCTGTGGCGAGAATCGAAATCGTCGTCTTTTTTCTCCATCGATTTGATGAAGATGTCCTTTGGAAGGAGGCGATTCAAAGAGAACACCGCAGCATCCAAATCCTTGATCTCTTTCTTTGGCTTGAAGTTGCATCTTTGGCCAGTCGCATGGACACCTTTGTCGGTTCTTCCTGAGCCATGGATGGTCATCGGATAGCCGAGGTAGGTTGAAAGGGCCTTCTCAATCTCACCCTGGATGCTTGGGTGGTTCTTCTGCTTCTCAAAGCCAAAGTATTTGGCTCCGTTATATGAGACGACCATCACGTAGTTCATAAGGTCGTGATCCCCCAGATGGCGTTATAGGCATCAAGCTGCATGATCGAAAGAGTTAGGCAGCCAGCGAATATGGCAAGGACCACGAAGGTCTCAACGAAATCAACCGCTCTGAAATGGAGTTTGCGATATCTCGTTCTCTTGGCGTTAGGGTCATATCCCCTGCACTCCATCGCGTTAGCGAGCTCATCGCTTCTGATGAAGGAAGAGACGAAAAGAGGAATGATGAGGGAAACGATGGCCTTTATCTTGGTGCCAAGGTGGCCGTTTTCGAAATCGACGCCACGAGAGGACTGGGCTTTCATGATTCTCTCAACGTCATCGAGGATGGTTGGGATGAAACGAAGGGCCAATGAGATGATCATGGCAACGATATGCGATGGGAATCCAATTAGCTTGAGAGGATAGAGATACCATTCAAGTGCAGCGGTGAGGTCCAAAGGCTTCGTCGAAGAAGTAAGGACCATCGAAAGGACGATCATGAGAACGAGGCGGAGAAGGATTCTTGCCGCTTCAAGGATCGAATCCCAATAGATGACGAAACCGTTGATGTCGAAAGCGGGGTAATTCGTTGTCCTTGGGACAAGAACGTAGATGATCAAAATGAAGATGACCATGATCCAAAGGGCTGCAAGAGACTTTAAGACCCTGAAGAAGGAAACGTGGCTTCTCCAAAGGAGGAAAACACCAAAGAGGAAGATGACTCCCTGAATGGTGAAAGACATCACATAGGTCGGATACGGGAGGAAGATGGCCACCATCAAAACGATGAGGGCGAATAACTTCGCTCTTGGATCCATCTTGTGGATGAAGGAGTTATATGGGACGTAGCGGCCGATCGTCAAACTAGCCATGTTTGCACCTCTTGGCGATCGCCTTTGCTAAGTCTTCGGTTGTCCTGATTGAGGACATATCTAAATCGATTCCGCGCTTCTTTAATCTGAGTGCGAAATCAAAAATATGCGGGTTTTGCAGTGAATATTCGGATAAATCGCGGCCAAAAAGCTTTGATGGGGAGCACTGGGCTTCCACTTTGCCATTCTCCATGACGACGACTTCGTCGCAATAGGAAGCGACAAGATCCATGTCATGGGTGACAAGAATGACGGTCGTCCCTTCTTCGTTGATTTTCTTGAAGAGAGACATCGTGTCTTTGGCGGCAGCAGGATCAAGTCCGGCGGTTGGCTCATCGACGACGAGGATCTTTGGCTCCATCGCGAGGATGCCCGCGATAGCGACCTTTCTCTTTTCGCCGCCAGAGAGCTCGAACGGGGAACGTTCAAAGAAGGATTTGCCAAGGCCGACTTTCTCTAAAGCCCAATGAGCTTTCTCAATGGCCTCTGCCTCTTTCATTCCGACGTTCTTCGGTCCGAAAGCGACATCCCTTTCAACCGTCTCTTCGAAGAGTTGGTATTCAGGGAACTGGAAGACAAGGCCAACGTGCTTACGGAGGCCTTTGATGTCCTTGGTTCTTTCTTTTTTGACGCTGCTATTGATGAAACCATCGATATCGATGGTGCCGGAGGTTGGATGAATCAAAGAATTGATGTGCTGGACGAGGGTGCTCTTTCCACTGCCGGTCTTTCCGACGAGGGCGATGAACTTACCGCTCTCAAGATCAAGGTTGATGTCTCTTAAAGCCTCGTATTCGAAAGGCGATTTCGGAGAATATGTGAAGAATACTTTGCTGAACTTTACTGACATAAGTACTCCTCTAATTTCTCAAGGGAATCGACGTCGCTAGGAACGTCCACTCCTTCTTTTCTGAGGCTGTCGATGAGCGACATCAAGAACGGAGCGTCCAAATGAATCTCTTTGAGGGTGTCGGCGTGGGCGAAAACCTCGCTTGGCTTTCCTTCCAAGACGAGCTTGCCTTTGTTGAGGACGATGACGTAGTCCGCTCTCAAAGCTTCCTCGATATCGTGGGTGATTGAGATGACTGACAAATCAGGGTTCTCTTCCCTTAAGCCGAAAGTGATATCAAGGATGTCTTTCTTGCCGACAGGATCAAGCATCGAGGTGGCTTCATCATAAATGATGAGCTCTGGTTTCATGGCAAGGACGCCGGCGATGGCGACTCTTTGCTTCTGACCGCCGGAGAGGTTCTCTGGAGCGTGGTCCAAATACTTCTCCATCGAGACTTTGGTCGCATATTCGAGAATGATGCCGTCCATCTTCTCGGTTGGGACTTGTCTGTTTTCGAGGCCAAACGCGATGTCATCCCTTACGGATGAACCGACGAATTGGTTGTCTGGGTTTTGGAAAACGAGGCCCATTCTTTTGCGAAGGGCTGGAAGATTGTTTTTGTTGAGTTCTTCTCCGAAGAGGGTGACTTTTCCTTTTTTGTATGAGCAAAGGCCAGCGATGATTTTCGCTAAAGTGCTTTTGCCTGAGCCATTATGGCCAACGATGGCGACATAGCTTCCTGCAGGCACAGAAAAAGAAAGGTCATGGAGCGCTTCCGCGTTCTCGCCTTGGTAGGTATAAGAGAGGTTTTTGACTTCGAGGATGTTTTTCATTTCTTTCTTTTTCTTCTGATGATCTCATTCACGACGACCGTGACGATGAAGATCAAAAGAAGCGCTCCCCCGATAATCCAGAAGACGAGAGGTTCAACGTCTTTGGCGGCAGCAAGCGGGAGCAAAACAGCTGCACTTAAAACGATAAAGGCAATCAACAATATGAAAAAACGATATAAGAAAGTACCTTTTTTCATTCTATTAACGGCTCACTTTGACGGTTGGTCCTTCGTAAAGGCGAACCTTTACGCCAGCCATCTCAAGAAGCTTTTTCGAGGCTTGGTAGATAGTGTCGCTTCCGTGCTTGTCGTCAAGATAGACGATCTCTTTGATGCCGGACTGAATGCAGGCTTTGGCGCATTCGTTGCATGGGAACAAAGTGACATAGAGGGTGCAGCCATTAAGATGGGCTGAATCCCTGGTATTAAGAATGGCGTTTAACTCAGCGTGGCAAACATAAAGATACTTGCTCTCAAGGCCTTCGCCATGTCCCCATGGGATGCATTCGTCATCGACTCCGACTGGCATGCCATTGTAACCAATGGACACGACCTTGTGGGCCTTGTCGACGATGCAGGCTCCGACTTGGGTGGATGGATCTTTGCTTCTTAAGGCGCTAAGTTGGGCAATGCCCATGAAGTACTCGTCCCAGCTGATGTAGTCTGTGCGGTGTTTCTCTTCCATAACAAATCTCCTATTCGGTCAATTAATGATAGCCATAGAACTCATAGAGTTCACGAAAAAAAGGTAAAGCTAAGAAAAAAGAGCCAAATGGCTCATCTTTCTTAGACCCTGCGAGTAAGGAGAAGTCTGTAACCGACACCGTAGACGGTATCGATTCTGAATCCCTTAATCTTGCTGAGCTTCTTTTTGATAACACCGACATGAACGTCAATGGTTCTTGTGTTGGCGCTGCTTGTCTCGAATTTCTGATCATCCCAGAGAAGAGATAAGAGTTCTTTTCTGGTGACAGCGGTTGGGTTGTGCTCGTAGAGGCAATAGAAGATTTTCCATTCGGCCTTCGTGAACGAGACTGTGCAACGGTAGCAAACCAATGTTCTATTTTCAGTATCACATGTAACGACCGATCCATCGGCGCGTGTAATTGGAATTAGAGCCACTTAGTCAAAACCTCCTAAAAATTGGGGCTTACAAATTATGGGGTCTTAAAAATTTTTTGCAAGGTAAAAACACCCTAAATGTAAAATATGTAAAATTTTGTCAAGAAAGCACTTTAATGACTATTGCGCAGGCAATGGCCAAAACGCCCACCACCGAGAAGAAAATAATCCAGCCTATATGGGCTTTCTTCTCTTTTTTGGGATCAAAACCTTCCTCAACCGGTTCATAAGCTGAGGTCGGATTCAGTTCTTTTTTATCGGTTTCGTTATTCATCTTTTTTGCTGTTTTCTAAGCGTAAATGAAGTTGCTTGTGATCAAAGACGAGCATCCAGTAAACGGAGATCGCGCTGATAGTGACGTTAGCAGGCAAGCCAAGAAGAATCATCATGAAGAAGAATTGGAGTGCTGGGCTGTAGTTGTCTACAAAAATGAGGTAGAAGAGATAGAACGCAAGGCTCTTAAGAACGGTCATCACCAAGGCTTCGCAGATCAAAGCGATTAAGGCGGTCTCGTTTGGAGAAGGAATGTCTGAGTACTCAAGGACATCTCTTTGGAAACGTCTATTGGTCAAGGTAACGCTGACACAACAAGCAGCTCCCACCGCAACCATGATTCCAAGAACGATGAATTTGATGACTAAAGTATTGCCTTCTTGGAAGACCGTGCCGCCAATGAAATCCGTGAAGAAAAGCATTGCCGCAAGGCCAGCCAAAATGACTCCCATTGCAATAAACACGGCAAACGGAGGTTTTAAAGATGAGCGGAATTTGCTGGTGATTTTTTCAAAAATCCACGGCAAAACACCAAGAATTCCATAAACGATGGTGATGAAGAAATTGTAGGTTCCCGTTGCAGCGACCATGGCCGGGATGAAGTCTGAAACGATGCCAACGACCGCCCCATAGAAAGGTCCGAGGACGAGGGAGGTGAACATGATGATCGATGGGGTAAGTGAGAAGCGAAGGAAAACCAAATCACCCATTGGGATGAGTTTGAAGATGATGGTTGAGATGATTGAGAGAGCGGTCAACACGGCCGCACTGGTGATGTTTCTAATTGTGAATGTCTTTTTCATAAGTGTAGCGTCTCGATGACATACTCCCTTGCTAAGTTCGCGAAAGCTAAGCTTCCAGTGATGAGAATGATATCATCTGGATATTTAATGAGGAAGTCGCTTATAGCGAGTTTGTAATCTGGGTTATAGGAATAATCCTCCGCATAGAGGAAATAATCGCTTTCGTCCCTGGCTCTTTTGCTATCGAAGGTGGTGAGGACGATCTCGGCGGCGTCACGGCCAATTCTTGGAAGCTCGACCGCGATGTTTTTGTCACGGAAGCTAGCGAAGATGACGTGGATTGGTTTCTCTCTGCTGAGAGGGATCAGAGATTCGACAAGCTCGTTGATGGCCTGTGGGTTATGCGCTCCATCGATGAAGATGTTGCGATGTCTTTCGAAACGGCATGGAAGAGGCGAGGATAATAAGCCTTTTCTAACAGCCTCTTCGGTGACTGGGAATTTCTCATTGAGAATCTTCGTAGCCTCCACCACTACAGACGCGTTCTTTAACTGATATAACGCTGGGGTGAGAAGCTGAAGCTTCTGGTAAGGTCTATAGTCGAAATAGAGATATGGGGCTTTGTAATGTGAGTTGTGATAGGCGTCGACCTGGAAGAATTCGCTGTCTCTTTTTTCGGCGATCTCACGGATGACCTTAACAAGGTCTTCATCCATCGGTCCAACAAGGACTGGGCAATTGTTTTTGATGATGGCCGCTTTATTGCGGGCAATCTCGGAAGTCGTTCTTCCTAAGAACGCGGTGTGTTCAAGAGAGACGGTAGTTATGATTGAAAGAGCAGGTTTCGCATCAGACAAGTTGGTGCTGTCGGTCTCCCCTCCCATTCCACATTCGATGATGGCAAGGTCAGGCTTTTGCTCGTTGAAGTAATCAAAGGCCATCGCGGTCTCAACCTCAAAAGAAGAAAGACCGAATTTTCTATATTCATTCTCTCTTTGAGAGAAGATGCGGGCGAAATCATCGTCGCTGATGTCTTTCCCATCTATGCGAATCATCTCATTTGGTTTCTTGAGATATGGTTTGCTGAAGAGAGCGACTTTGTAGCCCGCTGCTTTATATACCTCATAGAGGTAATTGGCCGAAGAGCCTTTTCCATTCGATCCAGTGATGTGGATGAAAGGAAACTCAATCTTGAGTTTGGTCTTCTTCACGAAACGGTCCCATTCTTCTCTTTCGTAACGGGACATCGTGAGGTCGTTTTCTTTTAAATATTGAAGAGTGTCTACGTAATTCATCAGAAGTCCTCAAAATCCTTTGAGGAACGGGCATGTCTGTCGATTTCCCTCTCGATATCCTTCTCTTTTAGAGAATTCTTCTTATCGTGGAGCTGTTTGCCTTTTGCCAAAGCGATTTCCATTTTGGCGTAGCCATGAGATAAGAAGACTTTGGTTGGGACGCAGGTGTGACCCTGTTCCGCAATCTTGGAAGCAAGTTTCTTGATCTCCTGTTTGTTAAGCAATAGCTTGCGGTCACGAAGGTGATCAACATTAAAAATGTTGCCTTCCTTATAAGGGGCGATGTGCATATTGCAGACAAAAGCCTCTCCGTGCTTCACGAAGATGTAGGCGTCACTGATGGTCGCGTTCTTCGATCTGAGGCTTTTGATTTCAGTGCCAGTGAGAACGAGTCCGGCTGTCATGAAGTCGCTTAAAAAATACTCAAAGTGAGCTCTGCGATTCTCAATTAAAACTCCTGACTCTTTCTTTCTGCTCATTGTTCGTTCCTAAGTCAAAGGAATTATAGACCTCTAGTGGTCTATTTGCGAATGCAAAAGGGAAGAGAGTGTATTTCCTAACGGTTAACCGTTAAACGACAAAGAAGAAGATGGAGATGAACATGAGGGCAGTTCCGATTAAACAGAAGCAATGGAAAACCAAGTGGAACCAAGCGTTTTTGTGGCCGATTCCATAAAGAACTGCGCCTACAGTGTAGGCCACTCCTCCCATAAGGAGGAGGAATAAACCAGGGAAGAATTCAACAGCCTCAAACAAAGGCCAGAAGGAAATGACGATGATCCAGCCCATGCATATGTAGTCGATCATGCAGAAGATTCTGAATTTCTTAAGATTGACCGAATTGAGGGAAATGCCAACCGCGCCTAAGGCGAGGCAACTGCCGTAGATGATCCAGGCCCACGCTGGGCTCACGGACATGATGCTTATCAAGCAATAAGGAGCGTATGTTCCGGCGATGAGGACGTAGATCATATTGTGGTCCAAGACCCTCAAAACACGTTTGCCATTGTTCCTTCCTAGGGCGTGATAGACGCAAGAAGTCGTATAGCAAAGGAGTAAAGAAAGAATGAAAATCGAACAGGAAACAATAGCCCAAACGTTACCGCTATTGACCGCCTTCAAAATAAGGAAAGGGCCAAAAATCATCGTCAAAACCGCCCCCAATCCATGAGTGATGGAGTTAGAGAGCTCTTGGGCGAGCGTGTATTTTGGTAGTTCAGTCTTAAGTGGGCTCATGACCACAATATTAGTACAACTAGTTTCTTTGTCAAGTACATCTAGTTTCATTTACTAGTTTAATATCGTTTGACAATATTTTATGAAGGACTAAACTACGTTTGAACAATTTATGATTACCTTATTAAGAAGACTATTCATAAAGAATTATCAAAACGTCGAGGATGAGACTGTCCGCAAAGACCATGGTGTCCTTGCGGCCCTTTTCGGCATCATCTCTAACCTCATTCTCGTCTGCGTTAAGATCACTGCCGCGATCATCATTTCTTATAACGCTGGTTGGTCATTCTTCCCGATCGCTCTTATCGCAGATGCGATTAACAATACTTCAGACGCCTTTACGAGTATTGTTACCTTAGTCAGCTTCAAGATTGCCGCTAAGCCTGGTGACAAAGAACACCCATTCGGACACGAGAGGGTTGAATACATCGCCAGCATGATCGTCTCCTTCTTCATCATCGTCGTCGCCGTCGAGATCTTCAAAAGCTCCCTTGAGAAAGTCATCTCATCAGGTATCGCCGATTATGATGTCTTAAGCGTCGTCATCCTTGGTCTTGCTATTGTCCTTAAATTCGTCCAGTCCTATGTGAACCGTTCAATCGGAAAGATCATCAACTCCCCTGCCCTTAAGGCCACCGCACTTGACTCTCTTCTCGATTGCCTTGTCACCGGTGTCGTTCTTGTCTGCGCCCTTCTCACCTGGGCCTTTAACTGGAGCTTCCTTGATGGCTACTTCGGCATGGCCGTCGCCATCTTCGTCTTTATAAGCGGAGTCCGTTCACTCTTAGAATCCTTCTCCCCTCTTATAGGCGAAGCGAACAACGAAGACCTTGTTACAAAAATCACCGCAATCGTTAATTCAAACGAAAAGGTCCTTGGCATCCACGATATGATCTGCCACTCTTATGGACCAACCAAATCATTCGTCTCCTTCCATATTGAAGTTAATGCGAGGATGTCTCTCGAAGAATCCCACGATGTCGCTGACACCATCGAAGAGAAGATCAGAGCCGAGCTCAAAATCGAGGCCAACATCCACGTCGACCCAGTCGACCTTGATGACCCAGAGATCGTTGAGGCAAGAGACACCATCAATTCAGTCATCAAAACCTTTGACCCTGAAGGAAATTGCCATGACGTCAGAATCGTTAGAGGCACCAAAGCGAAAACCCTCCGCTTCGACATCCTTGTCCTTACGCGCGATAAAAAGGAACAAGCCAAAATAACCAAAGCGATCAAAGACGAGTTCGAGAAGAAGGGCCTTCAATACGTCTATAAGATCAACGTCGATCATCCTTTCTAGTTGACCGACCAAGTAATATGTCATTTAGAACTAAAGCGTCATTGATAATTCCTTTGTTATTGGCTTTTTCCGCATGCTCTCTTCCCAATCAGACTGAATCTTCGGAGCCTTTAGAGTCATCCTCTTCTGAAAACATTTCCTCAAAGGAATTGTCTTCTGATATGGCTTCGCAAGATCAATCGTCAGAGAAGTCATCTGAGTCATCTTCCGACGGAAAGGTTTATTACACTGTAATGATTTATCAGTCGTACCCAAAAAGACCCGATGCAGCAGGAAGGAAGGACACAAGGCTAGATAGAACGTTAAGGATAGAGTCTGGAATGCCTCTTTACACTAACGATGAGGAAATGCTAGCTTTGGAGCACACTTTTAGCCCAAAATACATGGCGTATGGTGGTTACTCAAGCATTTACCTTCTTTACCACGATGAGGCGTGCACAATATATTATCAATTCGGAGACCCAATCACCTCAGACTCAACCTTCTACTATTACATGGTAGGATAAAGGGAATAACAAAAAGGAGCCAATCACGGCTCCTTTTCATGTTCTTGATGGTTAGAGGTAGTATTTGTTGAGGACGGCTAAGGTCTTCTCGTCGAGTTCATAGACGAGTGGTTTGCCAGTTGGGATCTCAACGGAGATGATCTGAGCTGGGGTGAGGTGCTCAAGTTCCATGACAAGAGCTCTTAAGCTGTTGCCGTGGGCGGCGATAAGAACTTTGCGGCCAGCTTTGATGGCTGGAGCGATTTCCTTATCGAAGTATGGCTTAACACGGTTGGCGGTGTCGATTAAGCATTCGGTGAGTGGGCAATCTTCGATTGTCATCTCGCCTTTGGCAATAAGATCCTGATAGGTCTTCTGGTTGCCTGGCCATCTCTCATCGCTCTTCTCGAGAACGAGCGGTGGAACATCGGCGCTTCTACGCCAGATGTGAACTTGCTCATCGCCCCATTTGGCAGCGGATTCGGCTTTGTTGAGGCCTTGGAGAGCACCGTAGTGACGCTCGTTGAGACGCCAGGTGTAGTGCTTTTCGATGCCTTCTTCACCAAGTTCCTTAAGAACGCGGTCCATGGTGTGGTTGGCTCTCTTAAGAACGCTGCTGAAGGCCATGTCGAAGCTGTAGCCTTTCTCTTTGAGAAGTTTGCCGGCTTCGGTGGCTTCTTTTTCGCCGTTTGGGGATAATTCAACATCGGTCCATCCGGTGAACTTGTTTTCAAGGTTCCATTCGGACTGTCCGTGTCTGATTAAGACTAATTTGACCATTTTAAAATCCTTCCTTTGGATAACGGATAGATTATAGGGCCTAAAGGGCCTATTTCCAACACCTTTGCTCTTAGAGCAAGGAAAATGTTAAGCCTCAACAAGAGGCGCTTTCTCGTTTTTATGCAAACCAAGTTCAGTGAGCATCGGACAAAGCACCATCAGGTAATAGACAACGCCGGTAAGGTTAGGGAAAGTGAAATCCCCTGCTTCTGCGGCCGTTCTCGCAAGCAAGACGACCAGGGTCAAAAGGGTGACGCCTGCAAACGCGGATTTATGCTTGTATAAGAGTCCGTCATTGAAGAAGGCGTATGCCCATAATGCGGCAGAGAAGACAAAACCAGGGATACCGAACTGAAGGAGGTCAACGGCAAAGGCGACGTCCATCGCAACATATCCACCAAAGTAGGAATAAAGGCCGTGTTGCCAGTTCATGTAACCAAAGCCGAAGAAGGAAGTAATGTCGTTTGTCGACAAGGATTCCTTCGCCTGGTTGAAGCAATTGATTCTCGTACTGAAGGAATGTCCGTTGAGGCTTGGCAGGTCATCAACCAAATACTCGAAGAAGGTATGAGGCAACCTCATGAAGGAGTCTTCTTCAAACGGAGTGAGGGCGATGATGAGGAACGCTCCAGCTCCCGCTATCATGAGGGCAAAGAAGATAAGGGCCCTTATTGGATGCTTGTTGATAATCGCGATCGTTCTCCAAACAACAAAGACGGAGAAGAAAAAGAAAGACATGATGATGGATGTCTTGCTGAGGGTGAAAAGGGTGTTAAAGAAGAAGAAAAAGAACAAAATCCAATGCAAAACCCAATTATTTTTGATGATTAGGTACGCTTCAGAGACCATCGCGATGACCAAAATGAACGCATAAACGTTTCTGTTGTTGGTAAAGCTTTTAGGGACATCGTAAGGATGAGGTTCTGTGAAAAGTCTCCAATAGACATCACTTTCAGCGATGTAGCTGTAGATCGTTCCGAGCAGAGCAACGACGATCGCAATGACGAAGAACAAGTTGTAGTAGTTCCTGTCTTTGATCATCTGAGGGATGACGGTGATGAATAGATAAATGGACACGAAAACCATTATGGTCGCGGCCAAGTATTCAAATATTTTACCCGCTGAAAGTTGATATACGACGACACCATCTTTGATGACGCCAGGGAAGACAAAAAGGGTAAGCGAAGCGAAGACCAGGAAGACGGCCCCAACAATCATAAGAGGCCACTTCTGCTTCACCTTGAAATGCTTGATGGCGAAGAACATGAAAAACGCATCGAACAAAAGTAGCCCGATGGTTAAGATAACAAACCAGACATCAAAGCTGAAAAAAGGAAGCAGAGATCCTTTTTCCGCTGTTGGTTCTTCTAATTTGAAGTCCATTGCCTCGAAATAAAGGTATGTGAAAAGAGAGAAGGCGAGAACCAAGAACCACGCCACAAAATGACGCGGTTTCCTTTCACGGAGACCAAAATTTTCGTTATGGATTTCGTGGCGCATGTGGTCAAACATCTTGAGTTTGGCATTGGTGACGCCGAGTTTCTTGTACATCCAAAGGAGCTCACGTGGGCCTTTGCCGAATCTGCCGACTGGATCTTCTTCGCCAGAGATGATGAGAATCTTCTCATCCTTGCTGACTTTCTTGATTTCCTTGCCGTCAGTGATGGCCTTTAAGCCTCTGAGGAATTCTTTCCAGAATCCACCGGTGGTTGGGGCGCCGCAATATGGATCGGCGATGTATTTCTGAACGTTCTCTTCGTTGTAGGAGAGCCAATCTTTTGGAGTCTTGGCGTTTTTGACAGCTTTGCTGTAAGCGTCAGTTCCGGAAGCGGAGAGAATCTTGTTTGGCTTATCGAAGTTGCCTTTGTTGACGAGCATGGAGGCAAGAAGGAAACCGAAGAAGGCTTTCATTCTTGGCATCTTGTCGGAGCCACAAAGGATGGCTTTGCTAACGGTATTTGGGAAGAGCTGGAGATAACGCTGAGTCATGAAGGAACCCATGGAGTGGCCCATGATGCAGGTTGGGAGGTTATTGGCTTTCTTAACTTCCTCAATCTTGATGTTCGCAGCGGTGACGTTGTCATCGAAAGCGCCTTCGTACCACTTCTCCTGGTCTTCGACCTTCTCAGCATTGAGACCCTGAGCGACAGCGTCTAAGACATAGACGTTGATGCCTTTCTCGTTCAAATACTTGGCGAGTTCTTCATAACGGCCTGAGTGTTCGCCCATGCCGGTTAAAAGAACAAGGTTCACTTTTGCTTGTTCAGTTTCGAAAATAAGACCTTTTTGAGTTCTGCCGTTTGGCAAGGTGACAGTGAAAACGTTTTCCATAAAACAATCCTCTCGAGTTAAGCAAATTCTACAACATAATCGCTACTCATGTGTATGAAAAAAGGCACTGAATTTTCTCAGTGCCTTATAGGAGTTTGTTTATTCAATGCCGTTAGGGTTTTTCTTTTGGAAATTGTAGGCGTCTTTGCAAGCGTCTTTGATGGTGAGGGTGGCTTTCCAGCCGAGCTCATTCCACGCTTTGTCGACGTTTGCGAAGTTCTCGTCGATGTCGCCAGGACGGCGAGGCATGATCTGGTATGGGATCTTGATGCCGTTAGCCTCTTCGAAGGCATGGACAAGCTCAAGGACCGAGGTGCCTTTGCCAGTTCCGAGGTTATAGACGACAAGGCCTGGGTTGCTCTCTAAACGCTTGAGGGCAGCGACGTGGCCTTTGGCCAAGTCGACGACGTGGATGTAATCCCTGACACCGGTTCCGTCGACGGTCTTGTAATCGTCTCCGAAGACGCGGAGGAATGGGAGTTTGCCAATCGCGACCTGAGTGACGTATGGCATGAGGTTATTTGGGAGGCCGTTTGGGTCTTCGCCAAGAAGTCCGGATGGGTGTCCTCCGATTGGGTTGAAGTATCTAAGCAAGCAGACGTTGAGGTCCTTGTTTGCTTTAGCGGTATCCTCAAGGATTCTCTCAATCATGACCTTGGTCTCGCCATACGGGTTGGTGGCGCTGCCAACTGGGTCGGTTTCATAGAGCGGAACCCTCTTTGGCACGCCATAGACTGTGGCGGATGAAGAGAAGATGAAGTTGTGAACGCCTTTCTCTTTCATGATGGCCAAGACGTTGAGGGCGCTGCCAAGGTTGTTCTGATAGTATTCGACAGGTTTGACGGTGGATTCCCCTACCGCTTTATATCCAGCGAAATGGATGACCGCGTCGATGTGATTTTCTTCAAAAACCCTTACAGTTTCCGCGTATTTTGTGCAATCGACCTCGTAGAACTTAGGTCTGACGTGGGTGATTGTCTCAATGCGGTCAAGGACTGCGAGTTTGGAATTATAGAGGTTATCAAGGACGATTGGTTCGTAGCCGCTTTCGATGAGTTCGATGACGGTTTCGCTACCAATGAATCCTAGTCCTCCGGTGACTAAGATAGTCTTCATTTCTTCTTTTCCTCTTTGTTTTGTTTCTTCTTCTCTTTGAGGAGAGCTTCTTTAGCTTCGCTGATACTCTCGGCTTCGTGCTTGAACGCTTTGGCGGAATGTTTTTCCACTTTGTGGTTCTTCTTGTTTAGGATCTCATAGCCTTCTTTGTCGGCCTGAACCTTTTCGATCGCGTTAAGGAACACTTCGGCGATGACGCGGTTGATGGAAGACTGGATGGACATCCTTAAGGCAATGAGGCCAAGGGAGTCGACGAGATGCTGTTCGGCTTTCTCTGGATCCTCTTCTTTGTTCTTCTCGTACTCCTTCGCGAAGCGGTTGACCCTTTGCTTAGCGAGTCCGATGGTGTTCTTAGCGATGCTCGTGCTCATAAGACGGAAGAAGGTATAGAGGACGGATTTATCTGCGCTGACATCTTCATCTAGAGCGATTAAGTGAGAAAGCTCTGACATCGTCAGAGAATTCTTCAAAGAACAGATGGCCAAAAGGTAGCCAAGATGGACTTCGTTATATTTCTTTCTCTCTGGTTCTTTGATGATCTTCGCTTTGACATAGTTGTTAACCATGTAGGAAGTGAGGACCTCGGAATCGTGAGGTGAAAGAGGGGCCAATGTCTTGTTGATGTAGGCAGTGACCTGTTCCATATAAAGAGGAACGGTTGGGAGCTCCTTATAGGATGGGAGCTCATAAAGAGAGGCGTTCTCAAGCCAGTCTTGTAAGTTCTTAAGTTCTTCGTCCATTGTCATCTTTTGTCTAGCTCCTCCTTCAGGCATCTAGAGACTTCAGCGGCATTGACCTTGCCGTGAGATGCTTTCATGACCTGGCCGACGAGGAAGCCTAGGGCTCTGTCTTTGCCAGCTTTGTAATCGGCAATCGACTGTGGGTTGGCATTAAGGACATCGGTGACGAAGGCCATGATGGTCGAGGTGTCGCTCACCTGGGCTTCGATATGAAGTTCCTCTTTGGCCTCTTTTGGGGAGATGCCATCCGAAATGACTTTATCAAGGATGCTGACGCACTGCTTGTGGGAGAGTCCGCCAGTCTCTTGCATGAGGACGATTTCAGATAAATATGCCGGTTTTAGCGGTAATTCTTTGATTTTCATGGCGTGCTTATTGAGGTAAGCGTTGATTTCGACGATGAGGAAGTTGGCCAAATCTTTGGCGTTCTTGACGTCGCCCATACCTGCCTCGAAGAAGGCGGCCATGTCTGGGTCGGTGAGGATGATTTCCGCATCGACTGGAAGGAGTCCGGCGGCTAAATATCTCTCAAGCTTGGAATCATAAAGCTCTGGGCAAGTCGCGATAGCGTCTTCGACGAATTTATCGCTGAGCTTGATTGGGGTGATGTTTGGTTCGCAGAAGTATTTGTAGTCGACGGCGTCGGTCTTAACACGCATGAGAACGGTCTTGCCACTGCCCTCGTCGAATCTTCTGGTCTCTTGTCTGACGGACTGTCCAGAAAGAAGGAGTTCAGTCTGACGTTTGATTTCGTAATCGATCGCAAGCTCAACGTTCTTGAAGGAGTTGATGTTCTTGATCTCGACTTTGGTGCCGAATTCTTTCTGACCGATTGGACGGATGGAGATGTTGGTGTCGCAACGGAGCGAGCCTTCTTCCATCTTGCCGTCGGATGTTCCGCTATAAAGGACGATGTTACGGATGGCTTCGGCGTATTGTCTGGCCTCGGAGCCATTGGACATATCTGGCATGGAGACGATTTCGACAAGAGGGGTTCCCGCACGGTTATAGTCCATGAGGGTGTAATCCATGTAGTGCTCTTGCTTGCAGGTATCCTCTTCCATATGGATACGTTCGATGCCGATCTTCTTTTTGCCAGCTGGGGTATCGACTAAAACGTAGCCGTTTTTGCCAATTGGTCTGGCTTGTTGGGTGATTTGGAATCCCTTTGGAAGGTCGCTATAGAAATAGTTCTTTCTATCGAAGTAGAGAGTGTGGTCAATCGTCATGTGGAGCGCGTTAGCGACACGGATGGCGTTGATGACCGCTTGTTTGTTGACCACTGGCATGGTTCCTGGGAAGGCCATATCAAGTGGGGCGATGTTGGTGTTTGGATCACGGGAGAAGGCGACTGGAGCAGATGAGAACATCTTGGACTTGGTCTTCATCTGAACGTGGATCTCTAAGCCAATGACTGCTTCGAAGTTCATAAGTTGCCCTCCTTTTTGTTGAGAATGCTGACGTTAGCAAGGCCAGAGGCTCTTTCGAAAGCGGCAGCGATCTGGAATAGCTTCTTTTCCTCAAAGGCACGGCCCATGATGTTGATGCCAACAGGAAGGCCTTCTTTAAAGAAGAGAGGTAAGGTGATAGATGGAAGTCCGGCGAAGTTGCCTAAGGCAAGATGGTTGTCTGCCATAAGGTATTCGTCAGAGAGTTTGTCGGACACGCTCTCAAAGAGAGGAGCGACGGTTGGAGCGGCTGGGAGATAGATGAAGTCGTAATCCTTAAGGATTTCGTTCACCTTTGCAACGATCTTAGCGCGGTTACGCTGAGCCCTGAGGAAGAGTTCCTCTTGGTTCTCTCTCATAAGGCAGTAGGAACCGATGACGAAACGTCTCTTGATGAGTTCGCTGAATCCCTTGTCGCGAGCGTTGAACATGACTTCCTGATAGGACTTGCCACCGTGATATGGGCCGAACTTGATGCCGTCGAGGTTGGCGTCGTTCGAAGTGGCCTCAGCACAGGAGATAACCATGTAGGTCGCGTAGATGGATTCGAGAAGTTTCTTATCAAAACTCACAAAATCAACAGCAATTCCTTGCTCTTTTGCGGCTTCAATGGATTTTTCGAAGTGTTTTTTGATTTCTTCGTCGGAGATGGAATCGATGATCTCCTTGATGATGGCGATCTTCATTCCAGCGACTGGTTTGTCGAGGTCTTCTTCATAACGCTCGACAGGTCTCGTGGAGCTTGTTGAGTCGTTAAGGTCACGACCGGACAAGACATCGAGAAGGACAGCGGACGAATAGACGTCGCGGCTGAAATAGGCAACGTGATCAAGAGATGGGGCGAACGGGAATAAGCCATAACGGCTGATTCTTCCCCAAGTTGGTTTCATGCCGACAAGGCCAGCGAGTGAGGCTGGTTTTCTGACGGAGTCGCCAGTGTCGCTTCCAAGGGAGAAAGGAACGATTGAGGCGGCAACCGCGGCAGCACTGCCACAGCTCGAACCTCCAATGCCTCTCTTGTGGCTTGGATCCCATGGGTTGTAGGTGATGCCAAGGTGGCCGGTGGTTCCGGTTCCGCCCATGGCGAGTTCATCAAGAGTGGTCTTGCCAAGAAGAACGGCTTTGGCTTCCCTGAGTTTGGTGATGACAGTCGCATCATAAACCGGGATGTATCCATTAAGGATGTTGCTCGAAGCGGTTGATGGAATTCCTTTGGTGGAATAATTGTCTTTGGAGAAATATGGGATGCCCCAAAGTGGATTGTCTTTCTCTGGTTCGGTTAAAGAGGCGGCAAACGCTTTGGCGCCTTCATCGTCGATGTACTCGAAAGCGTTGTCCTTATTCTCGTGGGCCCTCTTAAGAGCTTCTTCGGTGAGCTCAAGTGGGGTGACTTTCTTTGCGACAAGAGCCTCGTGAAGCTCTTTGAGTGATAAATCTAAGTAACTCATAGAACGACCTTCGGCAACTTAACTTGGTTGTCCTGGACATTGCCAGCATTCTTTAAAGCGACCTCACGTGGAAGAGGTTCAAG
>CADBDO010000013.1 GCA_902793515.1 uncultured Erysipelotrichaceae bacterium
ATGGAATCATCTAGAGTGTTCAAAAACGAGAGAAGACCTCATTATGAGGAACTCGCCAAATTCATCGACCTCATGAAGAGGTATCTTTTCCCTGGGGCTTTCGATACGATTCACGAAGGGGTGGAAGAGCATAAGAAGAGCCTTCTTTCCCGCATCAAGAATACCTTCCTCGAATACATCTCTAACGACGAAGAGAAGTGTGAGGCTTTCTTAAAGAAAATCCCAACGATCGAAGAGGAACTATACGCTGACCTCGACTTTTTCTATGAAAGTGACCCCGCTTGCGAATCGCGTTTAGAAATCGTCTATGCCTATCCAGGCTATAAAGCGATCGTCTATTACAGGATATCGCACGCCCTCTATGAGCTTGATATCCCATATATCCCTCGCATCATCTCCGAGACCGTCCATTCAAAGACCGGAATCGATATCCATCCTGGTGCGAAGATCGGCTCTCCTTTCTTCATTGACCATGGAACCGGCATCGTCGTCGGAGAGACCGCTGAGATCGGTAAACGCGTCAAGATCTACCATGGCGTGACCTTAGGCGCTTTATCTCTCAAAGAGGGTAGGGCTCTAAGCGGCAAGAAACGCCACCCAACCATCAAGGACAACGTCACCATTTATAGCGGTGCTTCCATTTTAGGAGGGGACACCGTCATCGGAGACAACGTCACCATCGGTTCAAACGTCTTCATCGTCAACTCCGTCGTTGAGGATACCACCCTCATATACACAAACGACTCAGTCAAAACAATCAAGTAGGGGGGGAATAGCCATGAAAAAAGTAACAGTCATCACTTCTTCGTTAAGAGCCAAAAGCACCTCCAAAACCCTCATGAATGAGATGGTTAGGGGCTTAAAAGAGCATCACGAAGTCAAAATCATCGACATTTCCCGCATGAATCTCAAATACTGCATCGGCTGCATGACTTGCCAAGATATTGGTAAGTGTGTTCAGAATGACGATGTCAAAGACGTGATTGAGGACGTCAATTCCGCGGATACCCTCATCTTCGTCACGCCTATCTATTATTATTCGATTTCCGGTCAGCTTAAGACCTTCTTAGACAGAATGAATCCTCTTTACCCAAGGGAAGATAGGAAGTTCAAGGAAGTGTATGCGTTGTTTACGTGCGCTGACGACGATCCAAAGGCTACCGAAAAGCCAACTAAAGCAATCGAAGGCTGGGTCGAGTGTTTCGATGGAGTTGAGTACAAAGGATCCTATGATGGCCTCACCCTCAATGACGTAGGGGACATCACCGAAGAACAGCTTAAAGGCGCCTACGAGTTTGGCAAAAACATCTAACGTTTCTCATAATGGCAGCACCTTTAGGGGTGTTGCTTTTTATTCGGCAAAAGATTCATAATGGTGCCGAAGGTAAAAAATATGAAAAAGAAACTCTCTCTAGTGTTGCCGCTATTAACCTTGCCTCTTTTGACTTCGTGTCCGCCAATACCGGATGGACCTCTTTTCAGAACAGATAACTTCACTAATCAAAACACGATCAGCTTTAACTTGGATGATGGCCTTGATTTGACGCTTTCTTATGGCCTATATAACCGCTCACGTGGTCAAGATAATGGCGATTACTCAAAAACCGGTAAATACATGTTTTTGGTCACAAATGACAAGCTAGATTATTCTTCTCATACGCAAAGATGGGAACGCGTTTATGACATCGAGGGGCCAAATAGCGATTGTTGCTACTGGAAAGAGCGGGCAGGATTCTCTTATAGCAAAGAGGCCAAGATTCACCTAGACTCTAAATATTTCGATCCTGAGAAGGATGTCCTTACGATTCTTTTGGGCTGCGATGAACACAATTCTCAAGCCGATTTTTATACCAATGATGACCTTGTTTACGATTATGAGTATGATACTTACTATTACTGTATCAACGAAGATCAAACCGTTACTCTTGCTAGATACCGGACATACCTTCCAAATTATTCTGTCAAAGGGGAAGAGTCCTCTTTAGGGGACTTAGTTCCTTTAGTGGAAGAAAGCCTTTCTTCTGATTCAAAAGAGGAAACAACCTCCCAATCATCTCTCGCCTAAAAAAACAAATAGGATATTAGAATATCCTGTGATAGAGTAATCATATGATTTACTCTAAGGTCAACACCTCAAAGAACAAATCAGAACACCAATAACCTAAGAGCCCCTTTTCGCGGGGCTTTTTCAATTAGAAAGGAGAGATATGGAATATATCATCAAAGGCGATATTGCCTATAACATTAGCCTTAATGAACTTATCACCATCCATGACGGTTACCTTCATGTCAAAGATGGGAAAATCGTCAAGGCCATGAAGTCCCTCCCTAGTGAACTCAAAAAGAAGAAACTGATCGACTATAGCGGCAAGCTCATCCTCCCGGGCATGGCCGATCTTCATCTTCATGCCTCTCAGTTTGCCTACAAAGGCACCCTTATGGACGTCACCCTTCTTGAGTGGCTTGATAAGTACACCTTCCCTCGTGAAGCGGCCTTCAAAGATGAGAAACACGCCAAAAAGGCCTACAAAACCTTCGTGGATTGCCTAAAGAAGAGCTTCACCACCAAAGCGGTTATCTTCGCGACCATCCATCTCGAAGGTACGTATATCCTTTGCGAGCTTCTCGAGAAAGCGGGCATCGACGCCTATGTCGGCATCGTCGACATGGATAGGAATTGCCCTGACTACATTTCCCAAACCGTCGAAGGGGCAAGAAAAGACAACATCGAGCTCATCAAACGCCTCAAAGGCTTCAAGCACGTCAAACCTTGTATCACCCCAAGATTCACCGTCAGCTGCACCGACGAGATGATGAAGATGCTAGGAGAAGTCCGTAAGGAATACGGAGTTGCCTCCCAATCGCATCTTGATGAGAACAAAGATGAGATTGCCTTCGTCAAAGAGCTTTGCCCTGACGCCAAATCTTACACGGACACTTACGACAGAGTGGGCCTTCTTGACCATTCCGTCATGGCGCATTGCATCTACGTGACCGACGAAGAACTGAAGACCCTCAAAGAGAAAGACGTTTATCTGGTCCATTGCCCAGAAAGCAACACCAACGTATCAACAGGCGGCATCATGCCAGTCAGGAAATACCTCGATGAAGGCATGCATGTCGGCATCGGCTCAGACGTGGCAGGGGGAAGCACCCTCAATCTCTTCGCTAACCTGAAACTTGCGATTCAGCTCTCGAAAATCATCAATCACGGAGGAAAGAATAACTACAAGCCTTTGACTGCCAAAGAAGCCCTCTATATCGGAACCTTAGGGGGAGCCTCATACTTTGGCAAAGCCGGTTCCTTCATGGAAGGGTATGACGCTGACATCCTCGTCATCGACGATATGGGAGGCGATCCATCCAGCATGAAGTTTGAGATCGAAGACAGAATCGAGAGATTGATGTACAATGCTTCGGAAAGCTTCCTTGTGGCCAAATACGTCGACGGCCATAAGATATACGAAAGGAAATAACGACAATGAAAAACGGAAAACTTGTCATCTACAGCATGATCGTCGTCCTTTGCACGACAATTAGACTTTGGCTTTTGCCAAGCGCGATCACCCTTATCCCAATGGTTGGCGGCACCCTTAACTATGTTGCTGAGCCTCTTATCTTCGTCGGCGCCTATTACCTTGCCGGCATTTGGTCGAAGAAGAAAGAAGACCTCATCGGAAAAGGTTTCTGGTATCTTCTTGCCTACGCCCTCATCGCTGCGGTTTTGGTTGGTCTCTACTTCCTTATCACCGCCGTCATGGGCCTTTTCAAATAATCCCAAACCTTTAAATCCATCGAATAAACTAGTATTCTTTACTAGAACCTTTTAGGAGCAAAAAAATGAAAATTGCAATCACCACCGAGACGACTTGCGACCTCTCGCAAGACCTTCTCAAGAAATATAACATCATCACCATCCCGTTCACCGTCACCCTTGGTGAAAGAAGCGAACCAGATGGCATTATCACCGGCAAAGACCTCATCGATTACACGATGAAGACCGGAAAGCTTGGAAGAACTAGCGCCGTCAACGAGATGGAATACACCGAGTTCTTCAAGAGCGTCCTCAAAGACTATGACGAAGAGATCCATATCTGCCTTAGCTCTGGCATCTCTTGCGCCTATAACAACGCGGTCAACGCCGCTGAGGCCTTCGATGGCAAAGTCCATGTCATCGATAGCCGTTCTCTTTCTACGGGTGTCGCCCTTGAATGCATCTATGCCTCGAAGCTCATTGAGGCAGGCAAATCGCCAGAAGAGATCGTCAAGCTCGTGATGGAACGCATTCCTGGCAACCAGACTTCCTTCTGCTTTGAGACCGTCGACTTCCTTTATAAAGGTGGAAGATGCTCCGCCATGGCAAGATTTGGCGCTAACCTCCTTCACCTTCGCCCACAGATTCTCATGAAGACCGATACCGGCAAGATGGAAAGCGGCAAGAAATTCCGTGGCCCAGTCAAGAAGTGGTGCCCAGATTACGTCGAAGAGACCCTCAAGACCTTCAATAACCCAGATAAGGAAATCGTCTTCATCACCCATACCATCTATGGCGAAGAGGACCACAAGATCGTCGCTTGGGTCAAAGAGAGACTTGAGAAAGAAGGCTTCAAGAACATTTATGAGACCTATGCAGGTGCGACAATCTCCTGCCATTGTGGTCCTAACACCCTTGGTATCCTCTATCTCAACGATGGCGATCACCCAATCGCTTAATTGACAAAAAAACGAATGAGCCAGCCTAGCGCTGGCTTTTCTTTTCTGTAGGGGGTATTGATTTAGGAACGCAAAAAATTGTATGTTTATTTGGAAACGGGGCAATAACCATGAAAAAGAGATGCAAGATACTGCCGTTACTTGGAATCCTCGCTCTTTCTTCGTGTGGATATGGCCCAGAAATAAAAGACAAAGACCAAATCAAGGAGCTTGAGCAGGCGATTTCGGATAAGATGTACCAAGTCAATAGCGGCGAGATCAAGGTCAAATACCATTATTCCCTGCATTGGGACGGGATGGACGAAGAGGATTATGATGTCGAAACCCTTTACCGTTTCGACCTCCGCGATGGGCGCAAACAAAACCATTATTACTCGATTTTGTATAAGAGCGCTCAGCACATAGAGAAAACCCTCTTATATGTAGTGGATGACAAAGATGATCAAGCGATTTGGTATAGCGAATTCTTTTTCGATGACAATGAGCCTGTCTATGATTTCGAACGTTTCGAAAACATTTACAGTCCCTATAAAGTTCCAAGATACGCAAGTCCTGGACTGGCTTTAGTACAAGGGTCTTTCTTCCTCCCGTCTAATACCGATATCTTATATAACCTCGATTTCTCTAACAGCGCGTTCAAATACCATTCGAAAGGGGAAGGCAATCTAACCATCGAGATTAATGAAGCTGGGGCAAGTGGGGGACTAGATGAAACGTTCTACTTTAGGAGGACGTATAACGACTATGTCCTCGAAAGCGTCGAAAAGGAGTCTGTAGTCTCCTCGTCAAAAGGGACGGAAGTCACAAAGATTGAAG
This sequence comes from uncultured Erysipelotrichaceae bacterium, assembly GCA_902793515.1. Taxonomy (GTDB): domain Bacteria; phylum Bacillota_I; class Bacilli_A; order RFN20; family CAG-826; genus UBA4951. Next base: position 5,530 of record CADBDO010000013.1, read on the forward strand.
GCACTTTCAAGGTCGAACCTTCATCCCCAATCGCTCTTCCTTCGGACTGGCAGGACAACATCAGCAAACAGAATAGCTCGAGTCAGTGGGCGATATAATATGGAGGATCCAAAATGAAAAAGAAATACAAGATACTGCCGTTACTTGGAATCGCCGTTCTTTCTTCGTGTACCAAAGGCTATGGCCAAGAGATCACTAGCGATAAAGCAAGGGTGGCCGAACTTGGAAAAGGCATTTCCGAGAAGATGAATGAGAAAACAGGATTCGAGGCTCATATCGTAGGCTATATGGGGACGAGCTATAACGACAAAGAAGCCGCCAGTAGAGACACCAAATATTCTTGGGACGTTTATTATCATGGCGACGACAAAGGGAACATTTCTCTAGGTGGAGGCATGAGCATCAAATCCGGGGAAGAAAAAATGGACTACTCTTTTAATCTGTTCCAGGTTAACGATCCAGAATACGGGGAAGTAAACTACACTGAATTATATTACCCTGGTGACCCTGCCCATAAACAAATAGATGTCCATTACGCTAACGAGAGTAACGAAGCCGGATACATGGATGAACTGTCTGGGGTCCTTGCTATTCCTATTGCTTTCTATGAGGAAGCTTGCTTCCCTTATTACCTTGGTGATGAAGTGACTACTGAATATGGGACAGTCACGGTCCCGCCAAGAAAGCTCTATTCCAACGGGGATGGGAATCTTACGATCGAGATGTCTGATACCAAAGAAGGGGTGAACAAATCTTCTAGCTATATCCGCGTCACTTATGACAACTACGTTCTTAAAGACGCTGTGTTTGAGAGCACAAAAGAAAGCACCTATAATACCCTGACAGAGAAATTCGAACTCAATTATAAGGTTCTTCCTAACTATAAAATCGCTCTTCCTGATGGTTGGAAAGACCATATTGGAGAGAGAACAACCAGCAGCATGGTTAGTTAAGTCAGGCGCCAGCCTGGCTTTTTCTTTTCGGCAGGGGTATTGATTTAGAAACCAAAAAAATTGTATGTTTATTTGGAAACGGGGCAACAACCATGAAAAAGAGACACAAGATACTGCCGTTACTTGGAATCGCCGTTCTTTCTTCGTGCGCCAAAAGCTATGGCCAAGAGATAAGCGACAAAACCCAAATTAACGAGCTCCAAAAAGCCATCTCCGTTAGAATGAGCCGAGTCAGTTGTTACCAAGTGACCACCAAAATGCTAGTCTCATCTAAAGATGCCGGAAACGAAGAGCAAAATTTCGATATCGATGTCACTTACGGCACCGATTATTCTGCCAACCAGTATCTTTGGATGTCATACAAACTTAACAAGATTCCAGTGGGCGCCTATAGCCTTTATGAAGTCACCGACAAGAGCCATGGAAAGGTTATCTACTACGAGCAAGAAAACTATTCTGATGAAGAGTCATATGCCTACGCGGTTTTTCCTGACAAAGAGAACAAACAGACTGAAAGCGGCCAGTCTGAAGTAACTTTTGAATCTTACGTTCCTACTTATGCGATTCTGGTTCTTGAACTCTTTTATGAAGTCCGCGATCCCCTTTATTATGCCAAGTTCATTGACGAGAATCCCGACCCTGGACTCCATATAAAATACTTCTCGAAAGGGGAAGGGAACCTAACTGTTGAGTACTCTAAAATTGAAATAGGCATTGGTTCGACCTATTCAAATCATCTCAGGATGACATATAGCGACTATCTCCTAGAATCCGCGGAAATGGAGACCAAATCGAAAAACGATTATGGCTCTAGAAACGAGAAATACGAACTCACCTTCGCCTTAACCGATTCTTCTATCTCCCTCCCAAATGGTTGGGAAGATAAGATTCAAGAGAACTAATGATCAAGCCAGGATACCCTGGCTTTTTCTTTGAATAACGGAAAATTACTACAAAAAATAGTGAGCTTCACTAGATTTCTTTCAAGTTAAGGGGTAAATTGTAATCAACGAAAGGGAAATAATCCAAATGAAAAAGAAACTAGTTCTATTTGGCGTTGTGCCAGCTTTATTGCTTGCTTCTTGCGGCCAAGACTATGGCAAAGAAGTCACCGACTCGAAAGAGGTCGCCGCTCTTAAAGAGGGCATCTCCAAACATGACAACAAAGACGTCAAGTCCGGTGAGATCAGCGTCAAAGTCGATGGTTCCGCCTATGACGAAGAATCCAAAAAGAGCGTCACGACCAAGACCGATATGCTTCTCCAGGTCAACGATAAGAATGAGATGTATCTCCATAGCGTCAGCGAGCAAGATGGCGAAAAGACCGAGAGCAACATGTACCTCGTCCAAAATGAGACGTACAAGTCAATCTACTATGTGAGCCAATACGATCCTGAGACGAAAAAGACCGAGACCTACGTCTATAGCGAGAAAGAAAACTCAACCACAGTCAATATGGCACAACTTGCCTTCCTTCTCCCAATGGTCTTCTATACCGCTTTCGAAGATCCAATGGAATTGGATGTCGATGAAATCGGACAATTGACCGAAACCGAGAACTCCAAAATGAGTGCGACAACCACCTATTACAGCAAAGGCGAAGGCAATCTTACCATGAAGATCGAGGCCAAAGGCGAAGCCGCTTCCGACGAAAAGGAAGAGGTCGCCGTTTCCGAGAATGTCATCGTCACCTATGACAACTACATGTTCAAGTCAGCCGATATCGGTTATGAGACCAACCTAGGAAACAAAGGCAAGCTTCTTGTCACCTTCACCGCGAAAGAAAACATCAAGATCGAGCTTCCAAAAGGCTGGGAAGACCTCATCGACAAAGTCGCTGCCGAATAGATTAATGGAATTAAGTCAGGCCTGAACGCCTGACTTTTTTCTTTCGGTGGAGAAGGAAAAGCTTTCGATTGAACTTCCTTCCAGTTGGGAGAGCTGCCTCATCGAAGACAATTAAGGAGAATTGAGAAGCGGTGCAGGACGCCGCTTTTTCTTTATGCGCTTGCGTATACGCTTTAACTAGTGCATAATACTCGCGGTGGAAGACCCGCGGAAGCGGCTCCGCTAGCTCAATACATATCGAATTGAGTGGCCCATTAGGACCACTCTTTCTAATTTTAGGAGGGCAAATGGGATTACTAGACAAGGTTAAAGAGCTTCTTGAACCGACTTTGCAAAAAGAAGGCTATGAGCTCTCTGACGTCTCACTAAGCCGAGGAAAAGAAGGCCTCACGCTCCATCTTGTGGTGGACCGCGATAGCCCAATCTCGCTTGACGACATCGTGAAAGTAAGCGACATCATCAATCCTCTTCTCGATAAAGAGGACCCCATCAACGAAGCCTACATGCTTGACGTCTCTAGCGCCGGAAGCGAGAAACCGCTTCGCTTAGAGAAACTCGCCAAATACGTCGGTGAGTTCATCAATGTCCACCTAATCAATCCTTACGAAGGATACAACTTCCTTGAAGGCGACCTAAAGGAAGTCACGGAAGAGGAAATCAAACTCGAGATCCGAGTCAAAGGCCGCAAAAAGACGCTTCTGTTAGCGCGTTCAAACATCGACAAAGCGCGCTTAGCCATAAAGTTCTAAGAAAGGAAACACAAACATGGAAGAAGAGAAAAAGGAAATGAACTTCAGCGAACTCATCAACCTCATCGCTGAAAACAAAGGAATCAGCCGCGATTCCGTCCTTGCCGCACTTAAGGAGGCCATGGAGACCTCTTACATCAAGTTCCTCAAAGGTGGAGACGATGCCATCGTCGAAGCCAAGATCATCGAGGAAGAGGATGGCAGCGTTCATGCCACCCTTTGCCAAAAGAAGAAGATCGTCAAAGAAGTCGAAGACGATTACCTCGAGATCAGCAAAGAGGACGCCAAAGAGGATGCTGAGGCCACAATCGCTCACTTAGAAGAAGAAATCGATTACCTCAAACGTCCAAGAGGCGAGGAAAAGAAAGAGAAAGAAGACCTCAAATACCTCCTTGCTCTCGTCAAAGAAGAGAAGAAGAACATCAAGCTCAACAACTTCTATAGCATCTATTGCCCTCTCAACGAACTTACGAAGCTCACCGCTGTGAGCATCCGCACCATCCTTCGCAACAAGATCGGCGAAGCGGAAAGAGTCGCTCTCTATGACATCTACAAGGATCACATCGGAGAGATGCTCACCGGCATCGTCGAAAGAAGCGATGAGAAAGGTGTCGCCATCAAGGTTGGCAGAACCGTCATCGAGCTGAACAAAAAAGACATGATCGGTGATGAGTACTTCAAACCAGGCGAGACCATCAAGGTCTACATCCAAGAGGTCAAGAGCGTCGATGTCGACGGCGTCAAGAAAGGACCTCAGATCGAAGTCACCCGTTCCTCCGAAGGTTTCTTGAAGAGACTCTTTGAGGAAGAAATCCACGAAATCTATGAGGGCATCGTCATCATCAAAGGCATCGCCCGTATCGCTGGCCTCCGCTCCAAAGTCGCTGTCTCCTCGATGAAGGAAGACGTCGACCCAACCGGCGCTTGCATCGGTCAGGGCGGAAGCCGTATCCAGAAGATCGTCGCCCAGCTTGGCAATAGCCACGAGAAAGAGAAGATCGACATCATCCCATATAGCGATGACCCATCTCTCTACATCGCCGAATCCCTCCGCCCAGCCCAGGTCGTTGGCGTCGCCATCAAACCTGAGAGCGAAGAAGAAGGCAAGAGCGCAATCGCGATCGTCAAAGACGACCAGTACTACGTCGCTCTTGGCAAGAAGAACGCCAACATCCGCCTTGCCAAGCGCTTAACCGGCTACTCGATCGAAATCTACGAAGAAGCCAAAGCCGCTGAAGATGGCATCGAATTCGAGACCATCGAAGATATCCGCGCCAGAGTCGAAGAAGACAAGCGCGCCAAAGAACGCGTCAACTACGCCGAACGTTCACTCCGCCTCGCCGAAGAACGTGAAGCCCTCCGTCAGGCCGAAGAGAAAGAGAAAGCCCTCCAGGCCGAGGAAGAGCCAATCGAAGTCGAAGAAGAAGAGGTTGTTGAGGAGACCCCAGTCGTTGTCGCCAAACCAGCCGTCACGAAAGTCAAACCTGCCAAGATCCTTGACGAGATTGAGCCTGTTTCAGAGCCAGAGCCAGTCAAAGAGCCAGAGCCAGAGGTGAAAGTCGAAGTCAAGACCACGACCTCCCTCGATGAGCTTGAGAAGTCCCTCAACGCCAAGACCGAGAAGAAGGCCGAAACCGGCAAGAAACACGTCACCAAGAAAGAGGAGAAACGTCCTCGCAAGATCAGCGAGAAAGAGATCGCTCACGAGAAACCTCTTGAGCCTCTTGCCAATGCTATGCCGATCTACACCGAAGAGGAGCTCGCTGAGGTTGAAGCCGAAGAAGAGAATGAGGCCGATTACTATAGCGAAGAGGACGAGAACCTCGAGTACGAGTACAACGACGAGTACGACGACGACGCCAGATAATGAGAATCGTCAACGACAGAACGGACATCGTCTCACGCAAGCGCTATCCGCGTGAGACCCTTCTCCGTTTCGTGGTGAAGGATGAGAAACTCATCCTCGATATGCAGGGTAACCTCAAAGGACGAGGGGTTTACCTCAAGAAAGGAAGCGGAAAAGACGCGATCAAGAAACGCGCCTTCAACCATTTCCTCCATCGTCCGTTAAGCTTAGAAGAAGAGGAACTCTTGGAGAAACTATGAGCCAGAATGACGCGTTAGGATTCCTTGGTCTCTTATACCCGACTCACCAGGTCATCATCGGTGAGGAGCTTCGTAAGAGAATGGAAGAAGTCACCTTGATCGTGGCCGCTAATGACCTCGATAGCGGTGAATCCCTCCGCACTTTAGGAAGGATCAAACGCGCCCATAAGCCACTCTCCCAAACCTTCGCTGCCAAAGAACTTGGGAAGGCATTAGGCCATTCCGAGATCAAATTCCTTGGCATCATCGGCAAAAAAGCCGCCATGAGCTACCTTCTCAAGCTCAAGAAAGGAGAAACAGATGAAAAAACCGCAGTTCAGTAACAAGAAGGGTGGCCAAAACAAAAACCACAACGGTTTCCGTCAGGCCAACTTCGAGTCCCGCCCAAAGAAAAAAGAGGATTTCGCCAAGGTCAACGGCGGTGTCTTCGTCTACTCCAAGCCGCTTACGGTCGCTGAGCTTTCCAAAGCCATCAACGTCCCGATCCCAGCCATCATCAAATTCATGTTCATGAATGGCAAGGCCGTCACCATCAACCAACTTCTCGATGACGAGATGATCGGTACCGTCTGCCTTGAATACGGATATGACTTCAAGAAAGAGGAAATCGTCGATGCCGAGCACTTCGAAGACCTCAAGATCGAAGATGACCCAGCCTCCTTGGTTGAGCGTGCCCCAGTCGTTTCCATCATGGGCCACGTCGACCATGGCAAGACCTCGATCATCGACGCGATCAGACATAGTGATTTGTGCGCTCACGAAGCCGGCGGCATCTCCCAAGCCATCGGTGCTTATCAGAAAGAATACAAGGGGAAGAAGATCACCATCATCGACACTCCAGGGCACGAAGCCTTCACGGCCATGAGAGCCCGTGGAGCGGATGCGACCGATATCACCGTCCTCGTCGTCGCCGCCGATGACGGCGTCATGCCTCAGACCGTCGAGGCCATCAACCACGCCAAAGCCGCCGATTGCGAGATCATCGTCGCCATCAACAAGATGGACAAGCCAGGCGCTGACCCAGACAGAGTCAAGAATGAGCTTATGGCCCATGACGTCATCGCCGAGGATTTCGGTGGTGAGATCATGACCGTCGAAGTCTCCGCCAAAACCGGCAAAGGCATCAACGATTTGCTCGACGCCATCTTGGTCAAGGCTGAAATGATGGAACTCAAAGCCAACCCAAATAGATACGCCATCGGAACTGTTCTCGAAGCCAAGCTCGACAAGGGCGAAGGTCCAAAAGCCACCCTCCTTGTCCAAAACGGAACCATCGCCGCCAGCGACTACGTCGTCGTCGGTGAGATCTATGGCAAAATTAGAAGGATGACCAACGAATATAACGCCGTCCTCAAGTCCGCTGGCCCATCGACCCCAGTAGCCGTCACCGGTTTATCCGCCGTTCCTATGGCGGGCGACCGTTTCATGGCCTTCCCAACTGAGAAAGAGGCCAAGGAAATCGCCGAAAGACGCGCCCTTGAGAAACAAAAGCAGGAGAGAAGCGCCAGTGCGGCCATGTCTCTTAGCGATCTCAACAACCTCGTCAACGCCGGAAAGATCCAAGACGTCAACATCATCATCAAAGCCGATACGGAAGGTTCCGCTGAGGCCGTGAAAGCCAACATCGAGAAGCAAAGCAACGACCAAGTCAAGATCAAGGTCCTTGCCGCCAGTGCTGGCGCTATCAATGATAGCGATCTTCTCCTTGCCCAAGCCTCTAAGGCCATCATCTATGGCTTCAACATCCGTCCAGATGCCCGTATCACCGCCAAAGCCAATGAGGCAGGCGTCGAAATCAGAACACACCAGATCATCTACGAAGTACTCGAGGAAATCGAGGCCCTCGTCAAAGGTATGTATAAGGCCGAACAGGTCGAGCAGGTCACCGGTCAGGCTGAGATCAGACACATCTACAAGATCTCGAAGATCGGCACCATCGGTGGTTCCTATGTCACTAGCGGCACCATCAAAGCCGGAAGCAAGATCCGTCTTCTTAGAGCAGGCGTTGTCGTCTACACTGGCGAACTCGCTGGCTTAAAGAGATTCAAAGACGATGCCAAAGAGGTCCGTGAAGGATACGAATGCGGCATCTCGATCAAGAATTACAACGACATCAAAGAAGGCGACATCGTCGAAGGCTACGAGATGGTCGATAAGGAGTAGTTATGGCAGACAGAAATGGCAGAATCAAGGCCGTCATCGCCAGGAACATCTCCGACATCCTGATGTTCGAGCTCAAGAACTCCCATATCGGTATGCCGTCGGTCAACGAGGTCATCGTCTCTAACGATTACTCGACCGCGAAAGTCTATGTTTCCTTCCTCGGAGCCAAATATCCTACGCAAAACCTCGCTGAACTCAATAGATGCAAGGGTTACGTAAGAAGCTCCCTAGCGAAGAAGATGGACCTCCGCAAAGTCCCTGAACTAACTTTCTATCTTGATGACATCTTCTATAAAGAGGAACGCATCAACGCGGCCCTCAAAAGAGAAGAAGAGCAGATTGAGAAAGCTCATAAAGAAAGTAAATAGAAACTTTTAAGAAGGCACGGAATGAAAGCCGTGTCTTTTTTGCATACATTCGAAGAAGGAGCATAAAGATTATCTTCAAAAAATGCAACCGAAATTACGCTTAAACGATTAGAATGATAAATGGATAAAGAATAATACAATCTATATGAAAAGACGCTCTATCATGCTCATCATTACACAACGATGCAATTTATCCTGCGTCTATTGTTATGAGCATAACAAAACATCTGCTCAAATGTCTTTTGCAACCGCGAAAGCGATCATAGATAAAGAACTGGTCGACGAGGATACTAGGTATTCAATAGATTTGTTTGGCGGAGAGCCTCTCCAAAACTTCCCCCTTATTCAGAAAATCTATGATTACTTAATTCATTTTCCTAATCAGAAAATTCGCAATAACACCATCATTTTTGCAACAACTAACGGAACTTTGATAAACGATGAAAACAAACAATGGTTCAGAGATAGAAAAGATAAGGTAATC